>DATJAE010000036.1:0-24148 GCA_035516595.1 Kofleriaceae bacterium
GCTGCGGCGCGCGCGAAAGGAGGTGCCATGCGAGGTCTACGACAGTTCGTTGCGGCGGCCGCGCTCGGGCTGTGTGCGCCCGGCTGCGTCGCGAGCGGGTCGGGGACGGTGGCGATCGAGACCGACGACGGCGCGACGGTCGAGCGCGAGCCGCCGCCGCCGCAGGTCGAGGCCATCGAGGTCCGGCCCGGGTTCGTGTGGATCCGGGGTCGTTGGGTCATGCGCCGCGGTCAGTGGGTGTGGGTCGGTGGCCGCTACGAGCGCGCGCGCGTCGGCTACGCGTGGAGCCCGGGCCGGTGGGACCGCCGCGGCGATCGCTGGGTGTGGGTGGAGGGCAGGTGGGTCGCGCGATGACCCGATCAGTGCACGGTGACCGCGACCTGCGCGGTCGCGATCCCGCCGCGCGCGTCGCGTAGCACGAACCACAGCCACGCCACGCCGGGCGCGCTCGGCGCGGTCCACGTGGTCTGGACCGAGGTCGTGGGATCGTTCTCGTCGACCGCGGTCGCGTCGACCGGCAGCGCGCCGGCGGTCGCGAACCACGACACGCGCATCGACTCGCGCCGCGTGACCAGGGTCTGCGAGGTCTGGTCGTAATAGAGGTAGAGCTCGGCCGAGTCGGCGGGCCACGACGCCGTGAGCGTGACGGCGTCGCCCGCGGCGACGTCGCTCGGCGCGTCGACCGCGAGCGTCGGGTTCTGGTTCGCGACGTACATCGTCTGGTAGTCGTGCGCGACGTCGGGCGGCGCGTCGGCGAGGTTGCAGGTGATGCGCGAGAACCCGAACGCGAGGTCGGCGCCCGGGACGTCGGCGCGCACCGGCTGGTAGAACCCGCCGGTCGGATCCGGATCGCGCGGCCGGAACCCGCCGGGCGGCACGTCGGGGCCGAACAGCATGCACGACGTGGCGGGGATCGCGGTCGCGACGCTCGCCGCGGTGCCGAGCGCGACCAGCGCGCTCGGATCGCTGGTGCACGACGCCGACACCGCGTCGTCCTCGGTCGGCGGCTTGGGCGCCAGGCACAGCGACCACGCCGGCGCGTCGCCGATCGGACCGTCGGGGCCGGCGGCGACGAGCGCGTACGCCACCGCCGCGCCCGGCTTGGCCTCGGCGGGGGTCGACACGATCGCGAGCACGCGCGGCTCGCGCACGATCGCGAGGCGCTGGTCGAGCGCGCTCTGACACGCGACGAGCAGGAGCAGGGCGGCGTGCTTCATTCTTCGATCCTCACGCCCGCGATCGCGAGCAGCGGCAGGCTGGTCAGGTAGCCGTGTTGCGAGAAGTCGGCGCTGTAGATGATCTCCTCGGCGTTGGCGCGATCGGTCAGGTTCTGGATCTCGAGGTAGACCGCGCCGTGCGCGCTCGCGATCGGGAAGCGGCGCTCGGCGCGCAGGTCGGCCGCGAAGAACGCGGGCAGCCGCACGCTGTTCTGCACGCCGACGATCGGCTCGAACCGGCCCGATCGGCTGTCGTAGAACGCGCCGATCACCGGCGTGCGCGGCTCGCCGGTCGCGTAGCGCACTCGCGTGCCGAGCGTCCACGCGCCGTGCTCCCAGCCCGCGACCGCGATCAAGCCGTTGGTCTGATCGTGATCGAAGAACCGCCAGTCCTGCGCCGGGGCGTCCTTGCGCCGGCTGCGCGACAGGTTGTACGACAGCCAGCCCGACACGCCGTGCCAGCCGATCACGCGCGCGGTGACCTGCACGCCGAACACCGTGCCGATGCCCTCCTGGGTCAGCGAGCGCGCGAGCGGCGGCGTGACCGCGAGATCGCGCGCGACCAGATCGTCGAGCCAGCGCGCGTAGCCGGCGGCCTCGATCGCCAGCGGCGAGAGCCGCCACTGCCCGCCGGCGATCACGTGCCACGCCTCCTCGACGCCGAGCCCGGGCGTGCCGAACACCGCCGAGGTGTCGGTCGCCTCGCGCGCCTGGTGATAGCGCCCGGCGTCGCCGCGCAGGGTGAGATCGTCGTCGAGCTTCCACTGCAGCGTGCCGCGCGGATCGGCGGTGTAGAGGATCTGCTGGCTGCCGATGTCGGGCGTGGCGCCGACCCGCGGCAGCAGCCGGCTCGCGGTGAGCAGCCAGGTGTCGAAGCGCAGGCCGGCGGTCGCGGTCAGCGGCCCTGCGTGCGCGTCGATCGCGCCGTGGCCGGCGGCGTCGATCGTCGTGGCGCGCCAGCTGTCGCTCGCGACGTCGTCGCCGGGCGGCTGGCCGAAGATGTGGATGTCGCCCTCGCGCGCCGGCACGGTGAGCGAGCCGGACCGCGACAGGTCGGCGAGCTGGCTGTCGAGATCGACGCCGAACGTCAGCACCTCGCCGCCGGGCAGGCGCTGCTGCTGCACGCCGCGCGCGCCGCCCACCCACGCCGCGGTCGCGAGGTTCGCCGGGACGAGGCCGACCCGCAGGTCGTCGCTGGTCGTGTCGCGGCCGAACCACAGGGTCGCGCTGTCGTAGCCATCCTCGCGATCGCGGCGCACCGTGAGCTGGCCGCGCACCATGCGCTGGTCGGTGACCTCCGAGGTCTGGGTCGCGGGATCGTCGGACGCGAGCGTGCGATCGAGGTGGTCGATCGAGCCGATCACCCACGCCGACAGCACGGTCTTCTCGGCGAGCGGCATGCGCAGCACGACCTGGCCGTCGGTCCAGCGCGGCAGCGGGGCGTTCGGTGCGAGCTTCTGCGGATCCTCGACCACGCCGATCGCCTGGTCGAGCCAGCTCTGGCGGATCGCCGCGGCGATCGTCGCGTCGCCGAGCTTGGCGCGGCCCAGGGCGCTGCCGTCGAGCACGTCGGCCTGCGCGCGCCACGCGGGCACGCTCGCCGGATCGGCCATGCCGATGTCGATCACGCCGCCGATCGCGCCGCCGCGATCGACCCCGAACGCGGCAGGCGTGAGGTGGATGTCGCCGATCAGATCGTTGCCGACCGCCGAGCGATAGCCGCCGACGTGGTACAGCGCCGGAACCGGCACGCCGTCGACGAACACCCGCGACTCGTTCGGCGCCGCGCCCCAGATCACGATGTCGGTCGAGCCCGCCGCCGGCCGCGCGACCGACGGCAGCGACTGCACGATCTTGGCGGCGTCGCCGCCGCCGGGCAGCGAGCGCGCGAGGTGGGCGTCGACCTTGATCTCGCCGACCGCGGTCGGCGCGATGCCGTGGACCTCGATCTGCTCGCCGGCCGGCGCGTGCGCCGGATCGACCTCGATCACCAGCACGACGTCCTTGCCGCGCACCAGCGTGACCTTGCGCGTGGCCGGCGCGAGCCAGTCGGCGGTCACCGACACGGTGTACGCGCCCGGCGGCAGCGTGACCGCGAACGTGCCGTCGTCGGCCGAGGCCGCGAGCTCGCTGCCCACCGTGATCGTCGCGCCGCCGACCGGCTGCTTCGACGCGCGATCGACGATCGTGCCGGAGATGGTCTCGGCGCCCGCCGCGCTCGCGATCAGCACGAGCGCCGCGGCGAGCGCGCGCGTCATTGCGCGAACGTCAGCGCCAGGATGCCCGCGCCCGGGCCGTGCTGCGGATACGCGACGTCGTCGGGCGTCGTGATGCCACGCGCCTCCGCGATCGGCGTGCCCTGCTGGAGCACGGTCACCGCCCACGCCTCGTCGGCATCGCCGCACAGCGAGCGCGCGTCGACCCGCACGGTGTACGTGCCCGGCGCGATCACCGGCTGATAGGTCATCGTCATGCCGCTGGCGTCGGTGCACTTGCGCGCGGTCCACACCACGTGCTCGGCGGGGGCGCCGTCCCGCGCGCAGCTGGCGTTGGCGTCGTGATCGAGGATGCCGCCGGTCGCCCACGCGCACGGATCCTGGGGCTCGCCGGGCTGGGGCGGCTGCACCGAGTTCGGGTCGCCGATCCACACGTCGTCGCCGGCGGGATCGGTGACGTGCAGGTCGAGATCCGCCGCGCCGTCCCAGTCGAGCGACACCACGAGCGCACCGTCGGGCTCGGGCGCCGACGCCGCGACCAGATCGGTCGTGATCGCGTCGCCGATCTTGCCGTCGGCGTCGACCGCGGCCATCGCGAGCGTGAACGGCCCGGGCGGCAGGGTGTCGCCGATCCCGTAGGTCGCGTGCAGCGAGGCGTCCTCCGGCGCGTCGGTGTCGGGCGGGCTGGCCGGCACGATCCACGTGCCGTCCTCGCCGACGATCCCGACGATCGCGGCGTGCGCGGCGGGATCGAGCAGGCCGCTCATCAGCTCGCGGTTGGTGTCGATCGTCACCGTGACGTGATCGGTCGTGAGCGACAGCGCGTCGGGCCCGCCGGTCGCCGCCGGCATCCGGCCCGGCCGGAACTGCGCGCCGTCGACGTAGAGCGGGCTGTCGAGTCCGAGCTGGTCGCTCGCGGTCGGGGCGCACGCGGCGAGCGCGATCAGGGCCCATCTCATAGCTCGGCCTGCACGCGCACGACCAGCCGGTCGTCGCCGATCGTGATCGGCTCGCCGTTGGTCGCGAGCCCGAACGGGTTGCGCGCGTGGTCGTACTCGATCATCAGCCGGGCCGAGCCGTGCACCGCCGCGGCCATGAACGCCCACGTCGTGTAGACGCGATGCACGCCGACCAGGTCGACCCCGAGGTGGCTCTCGGCGTCGCGATCGGCGTTGTAGTAGTCGTAGCGCACGCCGGCGAGCGCGTTCGGCGTGAGGTGCTGGACCACGCCGACCATGTAGCCGAGCTCGCGGAGGTTGCGCGCGCTCGCCACCGGATCGGCGTAGTACACGCCGCGGTCGAGGTTGGTCGCGATCGCGCCCTCGAAGAACGCCTGGCCGCGCCCGGCCCATTGCAGGCACCAGGACATCGACGCGTCGGCGCCGACCGCGCGGTGATCGAAGCCCTGGGACGGCTCGCCCGGCATGCCGGGGATGACCTGGAGCTCGGTGGTCTGCACGATGCCGTCGCCGTTCTCGTCGACCCAGATCAGCTGGTCCTTGGTCGGCGGCGTGCCGGGGTGGAGCGAAGAGCCCTCGAGCGCCGAGACCCCGGCGATGAAGTGCAGCCGTCCCGGCACGGTGAGCACCCCGAGCTCGCCGCCGATCCGGCCGATGAAGTCGTAGCTCGAGGTCGGATCGCGGCCCTTCCACTGCGCGTCCTTGACCGGCGCGCCGTTCATCGCGGCGAGCGAGTAGCGCAGCACGCCGTAGCTGCCGCGCGCGACCAGCCCGGCGTCGTTGTCGCCGGGGAAGAACGCCTGCAGGAACGTGGGCTGCTCGGCGAACTCGCGCTCGCGTACGTTGAGCGGGGTGACGTAGCCGAACGGGATCTGCATCAGGCCGGCGCGCACGTCGAGCAGCGGGCTCGGCGACCACCCGCCGTACGCGGTGATCACGCGCGCCTCCGGGCCGGCCATGGTGTCGCCGTCGAGCTCGAGCACCGCGAGCAGATCGTCCTTGTGGCCGGTCAGGCGCAGGAAGCCGCGCCGGACCATCACCGTCTCCTGGTTGAGCACGTCACCGCTCGGCGACAGCTCGTCCTGCGACAGCTCGCTCCACGGCACGCCGTCGATCTGGATGAACGCGTCGACGTCGACCTGCCAGCCGAGGTGGCCGGTGGTCGGGCGCAGCGGATCAGCGCTCGCCGCGCCGCCGGCGAGGATCACGGCAGCGGCGGCAGCGTACCGTCGGAGCCCTCGAGCGGCGGCATTCCGGGCTTGTAGATCTTCTGTGCGTTGGTGCACGCGTTGATGATCTCGTAGTTGGTGGTCGGGTTCGTGAAGCAGGAGGCGTCCACCCCGCCGTCGCTCGGGGGCATCACCGGCGCATCCTTCGGCGCGTTGCTGCTGCTTCCGCATCCTGTCGCGACCGCCAGGATGAGCGCGAGAAAAAGGCCGAGGCGCTTCATGTTAGAACTCCTCGCAGTAGCCGCCGCGGCACACGCCGGTCGCGCACGGGTTGGCGTCCGAGCACGTGGCACATTGCGACACGTCGACCGTGTCGAGGAACTTGCACGTGCAGCTGCCCTCTGCCGGGTGATAGAGCGACAGCGGCCCGCCGTCGAACGTTCGAGTCACGCGCATCGCGCAGTCCGGCACCAGCCCGACGTCCGCGACGATCACCGTCGGGTCGAAGCTCGGCGCCGGCGTGACGACCTTGCCGGCGATCATGTCCACGACGTACTGCGCGGACACGTTCACCGGCTGCATGTTCGCGTCGACGTTGTACATCCACACGGTCGGCGACCACACCGTGTAATGGCCGTCGCGGATGTTCTGCTTGTCGCGCGAGGTCTGGGTCGAATCGGCGAAGTACGCCGCGTACTGGTCCTTGGCGCGGAACGCCAGCTCGGTCAGGAACGAGCGATCCGCGTCGTAGACCTCGGCGCCAAGGATGCCGATCGCTGCCTCCGGGTTGGTCGAGGTCTGCAGCGCCGACACCACCATCGGCGAGCCGTCGAACATCACGCCCTTCCACTTCGCGCCGGGCACCGCGATGTTGGCCGCCCACGTCAGCAGCGTGCTCTTCGTGGTCGTGCGGATGAACATCTGGGTCTCGTCGATCCACGGCGTCACCATGCCCGCCATGCCGAAGCCGAACACGAAGTACGCCTCCTCGAACGTGATCGCGATCTGGCTCGAGGCCTTGGGCACCGCCATCACGTAGGCCTGGATCGGCCCGTTCTCGAGCACGACCGTCGCGGGCGGTTGCTCGGTGGTGCACGAGCCGACGAACAGCGCCGAGTTGCCGACGTCGGGGAACACGCCGGTGCCGGGCGGCGTGCAGGTGAGCGTCGCGTCGGTCGCCGGGTTCCAGGTCGGGTTCTCCGCGATCGACGGCGCGTACTGCATCGCCGCGGTGATCGCGGCGGTGTGGTTATAGAAGTTGTCGATGTTGACGCACGACCCGCTGGTCGTGAACACCAGCGTGATCGGCATCGCGGTGTTGTCGCGCAGCGCGCGGCCGAGCCGCTTCATCAGGTTGGTCTGCGTGTCACCGACCTGCAGGTAGATCGGGTTGGGCAGCGTGTCGCACGTGGCGGCACGGGCGGGGGTCGCGAGCGAGAGCGCCGCGATCACGATCAGGCTTCGCATGTTCGGCGGGTCCAGCAAGCCAAGTGCCGGGCTCAGCATGTAACAGCGATAGCGCGCTTCGAGTTACACCCCCGTTACGTCGGGTCTCGGCGCGCGACAGCGACATGTCGACGTAACACGCGCGAGTCGCTTCGCGTGGGGTCTCGGCAACTCGATCGGCGAACGCGCTCCCCAGTCGGGAGGACTACAAAGCGATGACCTCGAGGTTACCGACTTGTTACCGAGGGTGTTGCGAGCGTGGCGTCGCGCTGCTGCAGCGTGATCGAAACATCGAGCGTGCGAACACCGAGATGACATCGCGCGGCCTCGACCATGCAGAAGGGACCTCCATGCGACTCGCTCGTTCTCTGATCGCGCTCGCCCTCGTGGCCGGGTGTAGCGACAATAGCTCGAAGAAGACGACCGACGCCGCGGTGGACAGCAAGGCCGGCAGCGCCTGCACCGGCCTGGTCTACGACTCGTGCAACCCGAACAGCAGCAACTGCATGACCGGCACGACGTGCAAGACCTACACGGCGTCGGCGTTCTCGGTCTGCACGCCGACCTGCAGCGCGACCGTGCCGTGCCCGGACCAGGGCACGACCGCGGTGACCTGCAACAACATGGGGCTGTGCAAGCCCACCGCGCCGAACACCGACTGCACGTCGCCGTGACATGAACCCGGAGCTGCGCGATCTCGCGCGGGATGCCGAGCGCGCCGCGGAGCGCGGCGACCCTTCCGCGGCGATCGCCGGGTTCCTCGACGCCGGATCGCGCGCGGCCGGCTACCAGCTGTGGCGCGCCGCGGCGCGCTACTTCCGCAACGCGCTCGAGCTCGACTTGCTCGAGCGCGAGCCGGTCGTCCGGCTCGCCGGGCTCGCGGCGCGGCTCGGCAACGAGCTCGACTGGAAGCACTACCTGCGCGTGCTCGACGACGCGCCGGCGTGGCCTCGCGTCGGATGTCGCGGCGCGCGGATCTTGACTCACGACACCGGATCGATCGTGGAGTGTCCGGGAGCCGGACCGGTGCTCGAGCTGCTGATGACCGCGAGCGATCTCGTCGAGGTCGCGCCCGACGGCCGGTTCGCGCACATGCCGCTGGCGATGGCGCTCGTGATCCTGCGCCGCGCGCTGTGGCCGGTTCCACGCGAGGTCGCGAGCCCGCTGCGCGTCCGCGTCGCGTTCGCCGGGCGATCGCCGGTCTGGCTCGACGAGCGCGGCGAGTGGTCGGACGCGTGACCGTCTACTTCGCGAGCTCGCCGAGCGCGGCCGCGGCCTCGATCCGGACCAGCGCGTTGGAATCGGCGAGCGCCGCGACCAGGCCGGGCGTCACGCGATGCGCCGCGACGTGCGCGGTCGCGGCCTCGGCGCGCTGCTCGGGCGAGCGCGCGGCGTCGCGCACCGCCTCCGACAGCGCGGCGACGCCGGCGGGGTCGCCCTGCGCGGCGAGATCCGCCGCCGCCTGGATGCCGTGGTCGGGATCGTGGAGCGCCGCCGCGAACACCGCGCGCGCGTCGGCCGCGTCGCCGAGCGCGACCAGCGCGCGCGCCGCGGCGAGCCGCACCGCGACGACCTTGTCGGCGGCGAGCTGGCGCGCCGCGGTCAGCGCCTGCGCCGCGGGAAGGCCATGCGCGAGCGCGCCGGCGGCCGCGACCCGCGTCGTCCAGTCGGGCGCGGCGACCGCGCGCGCGATCGCCTTGGCGAGCGCGCCCGACTCGCGCGGCGCGGCGAGCCCGGCGGCCAGCGCGATCCGCGGATCGGGATCGTCGACCAGCGCGGCAAGCAGGTCGTCGCGATGCGCGGCCGCGAGCAGGTCGACGCCGGCGAGCCGGACCTCGAGCGCGTGATCGGCGAGCGCGACCTTGGCGTCCGCCGCGAGATCACCGATCCCGATCGCGCCGAGCGCCTCGGCCGCGGCGGCGCGCACCGCGTCGTCCTGGTCGTGCAGGCGCTGGGTGCACAGCACGACCGCCTCGGCGTCCTTGAGCTTGCCGAGCCAGCGCACCGCGACCTCGCGCACGCGCGGATCGGGATCCTCGCCCGCCTTCTCGAGATCGCCGAGCGCGAGCTTGCCGACCTTGCGGCCGACCCCGTCGACCGCGATCCGGCGGGCCTCGCCGCTCTCGCTGACCAGCATCGCGTCGGCGACCTGCGGCGCGCGCGGATCGTCGTGCAGCACCGCGATCGACGCCGCCGCGGCCACCCGGTCGTCGCGATCGCCCAGCAGATTCGCGATCGCCTGCTCGAGATCGGCCATGTCGAGCGCGACGATCGTCTCGATCGCGCGGATCTTCAGCTTGGCCGACGGCGAGTCGAGCGCCTGCTCGATCGTCGCCTGCGCGAGATCGTGCAGCAGCGGCTTGTCGTCGTCGCCCTCGTGCTCGCGCAGCGCCGCATAGGACTTCGCGACGTCATCGCCATTGCCGAGCGCGAGCGCGGCGCGCACCCGCATCCCCCACAGGCCGCGGTCGTCGGGGTGCTCCTTGAGGCCGTCGTCGGCCGCTCTTTCGGCACCGGCGTAGTCGCCGGCCTCGTAGAAGGAGATCGACTGCTTTGCACGATTCGCGCACGAGCTTGCAAGGCAGGCGGAGAAAACGGTGGTGAGGGCCACGGAAACGCGCATCTTGGGGCTCACTTGCTCGGGACACGTGTCCCCAGCGCTGCCTTGCAGCCTAGTTACACCACCTAACAGTAGCGGGACTTCGGTTGACCCGGCTTGCACGGCTGCGCGATGGTACCTGCGCACGGGCGGCATGCAGTTCCGAAGCTACATCATTGTTCTCGTTTCGACCGCTGCGCTGGCCATCGCGTGTGGCAGTAGCAGCAACAAGGCGAAGCCCGATGCGGCGGCCGATGCCTCCGCCGATGCGTTCGCGTCGAGCTGTGGCGAGCCGGGCGACACCGGCAACGAGCTCGGCATCGGAAAGTTCTGTCAGATGCAGAGCGACTGCTCCGGCACACAGGCCGCGCCGCTGTGTTCGATCATCGGCGATTCGACGACGCACTTCTGCACCAAGATCTGCACGAGCACGGGCTCGGCAGACCAGTGCGGGACCGCGACGACATGCACGTGCAACTCGAGCAACGAGTGCGGCTGCACGCCGAACAAGTGTCTCGGAATGTGACTGTGACGAAAGGTGCTCCCATGAGGCTGCTTGCGATCCCGTTCTCGCTTGGAATCGCGCTGCTCGGTTGCGGTACGGACTCGCCATCCGAGAACTGGGTGCCCAACTTCCACCCGCCGAGCAAGCCGAGCGGCTTCACGCGGTACATCACGCCGACGGTCACGGACATCACGCCGGGCTACAACCAGGAGTGGTGCCAGTGGGTGGCTGGTCCTTCAGATCAGGCGCAGGACGTGCTCGCACTCGCCGGATATCAGTCTCCAACAGGTCACCACGCCGTCCTTTATGCGACCACCGAGACGAACTTTCCGGTGGGCGAGTCTCACATCTGCACCACCGATGACATGTTGTCGATCTCGTTCCTCGGTGGGATCGGTGGAGAGGGCACCGGTGGAACCAACACGCTGCTTCCCGACGGGCTGTACTTCCGACTCGAGGCAGGTCAGGCGATGATGGCGAACACCCACTGGCTCAATGCCACCGACGACACGGTCGAGGGCCAGGCTGTCATCGACATCAAGATGGCACCGGAATCGGATCAGCGCACCGCTGCAGACCTCCTGGCGAACAACGGTGACACTTTCCAGATCAACGCTGGCGGCATGACCAGCTACGACAACAGCTGTCTGGTCAAAGAGGATCTCAACCTAGCGATGGTCACCAACCACATGCATCAGTGGGGATTTTCCATTTACACCGAGGTGATCCACACGGACGGCACCACGGACATGCTTCGAAGCGATCCGGCGTGGTCGCCCGAGTGGGCCTTCAACCCGCAATACACGCTCTACAGCCTGGACGTGCCAAAGGTGGTTCACGCTGGCGAGACGATCCACACGCACTGCGAATGGATGAACACGAGCGCCAACACGCTGCTCTTCCCGGACGAGATGTGCGACGGCATCGGCTTCTACTTCCCCGGGCACGGCATGATCACCTGCGAAGACGGCACCTGGCAGAACTGATCGCGCCGCCGTGATACACAGGCGCGGGTGATCCGCGCCTTCCTGTTCGATCTAGACGGCACGCTGGTCGACTCCGAGCGAGAGACCGCCGAGGCCATGGCCCGCGCGCTGCTGCGCGGCCAGGGCATCGCCGTGGATCAGTCGGACCGCGATTACATCGTCGGCCGCTCGTGGCTCGCGATCTACGACCGGCTGAGGCTGCGCTATCCGCAGCTCGCGTGGAACCGCGAGGAGACGGTCGCGCGCACCGCGATGCTGCGCGAGGAGGTGTTCGCCGAGCTCGGCGTCACCGTGCTGCCGGGGGCGCGCGAGGCGCTGCGCTGGACGCAGGACCATCCCCGCGCGCTGGTCACCGGCAGCTCGCGGGTCGAGGTCACGCAGGTGCTGCCGCTCATCGGGTCCGAGGCGACGTTTCCGGTGATCGTCGCGGCCGAGGACGTGCCGCGCAGCAAGCCGTCGCCCGATGGCTATCACAAGGCGATGGCCGCGCTCGGCGTACCGCCCGCCGAGTGCCTGGTGATCGAGGATTCGGTCGCCGGGATCGCGGCCGGGCGCGCGGCGGGGTGCTGCGTGCTCGCCGTTCGGGCAGGCAACTTCGGCGGTTGGGACCAGTCGGGCGCGCACCACGTCGTCGACACGCTCGCGCAGCTGACCCCGTCGCTGGTCGAGGAGCTCGCGCGGGACTATGGTTCCACCATGGGTGCCGGCCCATGAAGCTTCCCGCCGAGGTCACGGTCTACGAGGTCGGTCCGCGAGACGGCCTTCAGAACGAGGCGCGCAACGTGCCGACCGCGGACAAGATCCGCTTCATCGACGCGCTGATCGCGTCGGGGATCCGCGCGATCGAGATCACCAGCTTCGTGTCGCCGAAGTGGATCCCGCAGCTCGCCGACTCGGCGGAGGTCGCGCGCGGCGTGCAGCGCCCGCCGGGCGTGATCATCAGCGCGCTCGTGCCGAACCGCCGCGGGCTCGACACCGCGCTCGCGTCGGGCATGCGCGAGATCGCGGTGTTCATGTCCGCGTCGGAGACCCACAACAAGAAGAACGTCAACAAGACGATCGCCGAGACGCTCGACGCGTTTCGCGACGTCGTGCCGCCGGCGCTCGCCGCCGGGCTGCGCGTGCGCGCCTACCTGTCGACGTCGTTCGGCTGTCCGTACGAGGGCGAGGTCGATCCCGCGCGGGTGGTCGAGCTCGCCGGCCAGCTGCGCGATCTCGGCGTCTACCAGATCTCGATCAGCGACACGATCGGCGTCGCGAACCCGCGCCAGGTCGAGGACGTGCTGACCCGCGTGCTCGCCAAGCATCCGGTCGAGTCGCTCGCGGTGCACTTCCACGACACCCAGGGCACCGCGCTCGCCAACTGCGTGGTCGCGCTCGAGCTCGGCATCACGACGATCGATTCGGCGGCGGGCGGGCTCGGCGGCTGTCCGTACGCGCCCGGCGCGTCGGGCAACCTCGCGACCGAGGATCTGGTGTCGATGCTGCACGCGATGGGGATCAAGACCGGGATCGATCTCGACAAGCTGATCGAGGCGTCGCGCACGGCGTCGACGTTCGTCGGCCACGAGCTGCCCTCGAAGTACTTGAAGGCGCACCTCGGCAAGCAGGCGCGCGCGCGGCGGCGCGCCGAGATGGGGAGCTGACATGGCCGAGCAAGACGTCACGAGCGAGCTGCGCGGCGAGGCGCTGTGGGTGACGCTCAACCGCCCGAGCGTGCGCAACGCGCTGTCGCGCGCGGTCAACCTCCGGCTCCAGGAGATCGCGGCCGACCTCGAGCAGCGCGACGACGTGCGCGCCGTGGTCCTCACCGGCGCGGGCGACAAGGCGTTCTCCGCCGGCGCCGATCTGAAGGAGCGGCGCGGCGTGCCCGCGGCGGACTCGCTGTCGTTCGTCAACGCGATCGGCGGCGCGATCAACGCGTTCGGCGAGATCCGCAAGCCGACGCTGTGCGCGATGAACGGCTCGGCCTACGGCGGCGGGCTCGAGCTCGCGATGGCGTGCGACTTCCGGATCTGCGTGGACACCGCCGAGATGGGCCTCACCGAGGTCCGGCTCGGCATCATCCCGGGCGCCGGCGGTACCCAGCGCCTGCCACGCCTGATCGGCGAGGCGCGCGCCAAGGAGCTGATCCTGCTCGGCCGCCGGATCACCGCGGCACAGGCGCTCGGCTACGGCCTGGTCCACCAGGTCGTGCCCGCCGCCAGGCTCGCCGCCACGGTCGAGGCCTGGCTCGCCGAGCTCGGGGCGTGCGCGCCGCTGTCGGTCTCGTCCGCGAAGTCGGCGATCGAGCGCGGCCATGGCAAGAGCCTGGACGACGGCCTGGCGATCGAGCGCGAGTGCTACGAGGTGACCCTGTACAGCGAGGACCGCGACGAGGGCCTCGCAGCGTTCGCCGAGGGCCGGCCGCCGCGCTATCAGGGCCGCTAGCGCGACGCGTCGCCGCGAAAACGCAGGCCCACACACATCTTGGATCCGGGGCAGCGGGCCCCGGCGAGGCGAGGAGCGAAGGCCCCAGCGGCGCGCGCGCCGCAAGCGGAACGGGAGCTTGGCGCCAAAAGGATCTGACGTCGTCTGGCGTGAGCGGTGCAATACTCGTGAGCATGGGTGCCTTCGACAACCTGCTCCGCCGATGGGGGTATGTGAGGTTGGACCGGTTCGGGTTGGTGCTCACGCCCGAGGATCGCGTCGTATCCACGCGTCCGCTCGTGCTCGACGACGGCTCCGGCGCTCGCATCGTCGGCTGGACCGACCACGATCTCGCGGCCATGCAGCTGCCGCGCTGGGATCCGCTCCAGCCGGCGCCGCTTCCTGCCGTGGCGCCGCGAGCTGCCGTGGCGCCGCCGCGCATCGCGCAGCCGATCGCGCCGCCGCCGCCCGTCCCGCCGCCGCGCCCCGCGGTCGTCATGCCGGCCGCGCCGGCTCCCGAGCCCGAGCCGGTCGTGCCGGTCGAGGAGGATGACGACTGGGAGTGGGTGATCGCGATCGCGCGTGCGCGCGCCGCCGCCGAGGAGCAGGAGATCACGTTCACCGAGCCGCATCCGGTGGTCGCGCCGCCGCCGCCGCCGGCCGCTCCGCCGCAGCGCTCGCGCGTCCCGACCCGCCAGGTCGCGGTGCCGCCGCCGCTCCCGCCCGCGCCGGTCGCGCCGCCGGTGCTGCGCCATCACGCGCGCGCGGATAGCTCGCCCGCCACGGTGATCCCGGTGCCGCGCCTGCCGCATGCCAAGAATCCGGTCGCGCTGCGCCCCGTGGTGCGCGCGAGCCAGCCGCCGGCCGGCCGGCTCAAGCGCCCGACCGCTCCGGTCGAGGATACGATCCGCACGTATGCCGCGCCGCCGGCCAATGACGACCGCACCTCGCCGAGCATCTCGCTGCCGCCGGCCGCGACCACGATCGGGCTCGCGACCGCGAAGCGGGTGGCAGCCAAGCAGCGCTGACATGAGACGGCTGGCGCTCCTCGTCGCAGTCACCGCCTGCGGCGGTAGCGCACCTCCGCCGGCCGCGCCCCAGGCGGAGCAGGCGGTCGACGAGACCAAGGCCGAGCGCGGCGCGAAGGACCTGGTCCACGAGGTCTACGAGGACATCGGCCACGCCGACACCGACAGCCTGCTCGCGCTGCTGTCGGATCCACTGATCGTGTTCGGCCCGCGCCGCGCCGACGCGCTCGCCACGCGGGCCGACGCGCTGGTCGCGCTCAAGCAGCACGTCGATCCGAAGGCCAAGCACAAGCCAGAGCTGCGCTCGGGCGATCTCGCGGTGATCGCGTCGCCCGGTGGGCGCTCGGCGTGGGCCTACGACGTGGTCGACGTCGCCGGGCAGCCGGTGGCGCTCACCGCGGTGCTGTCCAACACCGGCGACGTCTGGCTGGTCACCGCCGCGGCGCTCGCGCAGACGCCGCCGATGCGCCAGGTCAAGGCCGAGCTCAAGCAGGACGCGGTGGTGCCGCCGGGCATGACCGGGATCGCGAAGGTCGATCCCGGCGCCCGCGCCGCGGTCGACAAGTTCCAGCGCGGCCTCGCGACGCAGCAGGTGTGGGGCGACGATCTCGCGATGCGCAGCGACGCGGTGGTGATCGGCCCGTCGGCGGGGGACCTCGCGCGCGGCAAGGCCGAGATCAAGAAGCTGTGGAAGCGCCGCGTGAAGGAGAACGTCCGCGAGGTCGCGGCGGGCGAGATCACGGCCGGCGCCACGCCCGATGGCGAGCTCGCGTGGGTGAGCGCGCCGGTCGTGAAGTTCGACGACCTCGACGAGCCGCTGCCGCTGCGCGTGTTCCTCGTGTTCGAGAAGGCGGGCGCCGACTGGAAGCTGATCGCGCTGCACGAATCGCTCGCGCTCGACGCGCCGGGCGCGGCGACCGCGCTCAAGAAGATCGCGCCGCCGCCCGAGCCGAAAGCGGAGCCGGCCGCGCCGCCCAAGACGGCCGACGCGCCCCCCAGGAAGAAGAGGCACAAGAAAAAGAAGCCGCCGCCCGAGGACGATCCGCCGGATTAGGCTGGGGGCTTGTCGGCGTCCGGCTTGCGCTCCATCGGCATGACCGCGCGCACGACCAGGCCGATCCCGCCGACCAGCGTCACCAGCATGACGAGCAGCACGAACAGCGAGCTGCCGCGGTAGTGGATGTCGAGGTTCGCGATGATCCCGGCGAGGATCACCAGCGAGCCGAGCCCGACGAGGAAGCGCCCCGCGAACGAGTGGCCGTCGAAGAACAGGATCCCGACGCCGAACAACAGCGGCAGGAGCGTGATCCCGAAGCTGCGGCCGTAGCCGCCCGCCCAGCCGAAGTACCAGTAGCCGCCGGTGACCTGGACCTGGTCGAGCAGCAGGTAGCCGCCGACCACGATCATCACCAGGCCGAGCAGAAAGGTGCGCGCACCGCCCGGCGTGCCCCCCGGGTTACGGATGTCGATCGGCATGTGCGGTCAACATGCGTCGCGGCGGGACGGCGCGCAAGATCATGACGATCCGCGCGCTTAGTCGTCGTCTGGCTTGCCTGGACGCGGTGCGTAGCGGCGCGCCTTGGCCTTGCGAGTCTCGGCGATCCGCTTCGCCGCGTGCTGGTCGCGCGCGCCGGTCGCGCGCTCGTCGGCGAGCTTGTGGAAGCTCGCGAGCCGGCCCGGATCGATCGCGTCGCGGACCGCGCATCCGGGCTCGTCGCGGTGCTGGCAGTCGCGGAATCGACAGCCGCGCGCGAGCTCGGTGATGTCGTCGAACGCGGGCGCGTCGGCGTCGTCGAGCCACTGTGCGAGCTCGCGCATGCCCGGCGTGTCGATCCACAGGCCGGCGTCGGTGACGAACAGCTCGCGCCGGGTCGTGGTGTGGCGGCCGCGCTGGTCGTGGCGCAGCGCCTGTGTCGCCTGCGCGGCGTCGCCGATCAGCGCGTTGAGCAGCGAGGACTTGCCGACGCCCGAGCTGCCGAGCAGGACGCAGGTCGCGCCGGGGCCGCCGAGCGCGACCACGTCGGGCAGCCCGATCGCGTCGACCAGCGACAGCCCGACCACCGGCGCGTCGCCCGCGATCGCGCGCAGCGCGGCGCGCAGCCCCGCGCGCTCGCCGGGCGCGACCAGGTCGAGCTTGGACAGCACGAAGGCGGGCGCGATGCCGCCGTCGCGCAGCAGGCTGGCGTAGCGATCGAGCCGCGCCGGCGACAGGTCGCTGTTGGCCGAGGTCATGACGAGGCCGCGATCGACGTTGGCGGCGAGCGGCTGCGGCGTGGTCGCGGCGCCCGCGGCGCGCCGGACCAGCAGGCCGCGGCGCGGCAGGATCGCGCGGATCACCGCGGCGCCGCTGCCGGCGAGCGCGTCGGGCCAGCGCTCGACCAGCACCCAGTCGCCCACGGTCGGCAGGTCGCGCTTGTCGCCCGCGCGGCCGTAGGCGCGCCCGGTCAGCTCCGCCCACGCCGTGCCGCCGTCGCCGGCCGCGTGATATGCGCCGCGGTGCTCGGCGGCGATCCGCGCCGGCCGCCACGCGGGATCGAACGCGCGGGCCGCGGTGGCCCACGCTTCGTCCCAGCCGAGGCGAGCGAGCGAGTCGATCATGATGCTACGTATACCGCCATGCCCGACGATGTCCCGCCCCCCGCCGTGCAGGCGTTCGTCCAGGCGGTCCCGCACAACCGCGCGCTCGGGATGCGCGTGGTGTCGCTGACCCGGGCCAACGCGGTGTTCGAGCTGCCCTACGACCCCAAGCTGGTCGGCAACGTCGACACCGGCGTCCTGCACGGCGGCGCGATCACCGCGCTGCTCGACGCGTGCTCGGGGGCGGCGGTGTTCGCCGCGCTCGTCGAGATGACCTCGATCGCGACGCTCGATCTGCGCATCGACTACCTGCGCCCCGCCGAGCCGGGCCGCGACGTGGTCGCGCACGCGACGTGCTACCGGCTCGCGCGCAACGTCGCGTTCACCCGCGCGCTGGCCTACCACGACGACGAGCACGACCCGATCGCGTCGTCGGCCGGCACGTTCATGCTCGGCACCAGATCGGGAAGGGAGCGCCCGTGAGCGCAGCAAGCCCTTGGTACAGGCGAGCGCTTCGCGAGCCGCCCGTGAGCGAAGCAAACTCTTGGTACAGGCGAGCGCTTCGCGAGCCGATCGATCGTGCGCGACCCGAAGAGGCGCGCCCGTGAGCGAAGCGAACCTTCGGTACAGGCGAGCGCTTCGCGAGCCGATCGATCGGGCGCGACCCGAAGAGGCGCGCCCGTGACGCTCGTCGAGCGCCTCGCCGAGGCCAAGCGCACCGGCAACTACCAGGGCCTGCTCGACGCCGTGCCGTACTCGGCGTTCCTCGGGCTGACCGCGCGGCTCGACGGCGGCGAGCTGATCACGACGATGCGCTACGGCGATCACCTGATCGGCAACGCGGCGCTGCCGGCGCTGCACGGCGGCACGCTCGGCGCGCTGCTCGAGTCGGCCGCGATCTTCGAGCTGCTGTGGCGCGCCGAGACCGTCGTCCTGCCTAAGACGATCACGTTCACGGTCGACTACCTGCGCTCGGCGGCGGCGCTGGACACCCACGCGCGCGGCACGGTCACGCGGCACGGCCGGCGCGTCGCGAACGTCCGGGTCGAGGCGTGGCAGGGCGATCGCGCGGCGCCGGTCGCGACCGCGCACGCGATCTGCCTGGTCATGCGGGATCCGGCACCGCCGGCAAGCTCATCGTGATCACCGCGCCGCCGCCGGGCCGCGGCACGAGCGCGACCTCGCCGCCGAGTGTCATCGCGACCGAGCGCGCGACGCCGAGCCCGACGCCGACCGCCGCGCCGCGCACCGGCGAGCGGAAGAACGGATCGAACGCGTGCTCGACCTCGCTGGGCGCGAGCTCGCGGCCGTTGTCGGAGACCTCGACCACCACGGTGTCGGCGCGCTGCTCGACCGCGACCACGATCCGGTTGTGCGCGGTCGCGTGCTCGGCCTCGAACCCCGAGCTCGAGAACAGCAGCATCGCGAGCACGGCCTGACCGATCCGCGACTCCTCGCCGGTGACCGGACGCACCGGGAAGATCTGGCGGATGACGTGGGCGCGCGGCTCGAGCGTCGGCGCGGCGAGCCGCAGCACCGCGGACACCACCGCCGCGAGATCGATGTGCTGGCTCGAGCTGCGGGTCGCGAGCGTCTGCAGCGCGCGCACGTTGCTCGCGATCCGCTCCGCGCCGGTCGTGATGTCGTCGAGGCAGCGCAGCGCGACCGCCTGGTGGTCGGCCGGCACGTTCTGCACGATCTGCTTGCGCAGCGAGCGCAGGTTGAGCAGCACCGAGGTCAGCGGGTTGTTGGTCTCGTGCGCGAAGCCCGACGCGAGCGTGCCGACCAGCGCGATCCGATCGGCCTCGAGCAGCGACAGCTGGGCATGCGCGTACAGCGTGCCGCGCATGACCAGCACGAGCACGTGGCCTTCGGCGACCTCGCCGCGGCCGACCGCGTACTCGATGCGGACCTCGCGGCCCTCCTTGTGGACGAACGTCAGCTCGAGCGCCGACGGCAGCGGCGCCTCGGTCGCGAACCGCTCGTAGAGCGAGAGCGCGAGGTCGCGCTTGTCGGGCGAGATCACCTCGAACATCGGCCGCGCGTGCCACTCGTCGACCGTGTAGCCGAGCGGACGGATCGCCGGCTCGTTCGCGTACCACTTCTCGAACCGCCCGGCGTGCTGGACCATCGTGACCACACCGATGCTCGCCCGGGCGAGCGCGTCGAGCAGCGCCGACAGCGGCGGCAAGCGCTCGCTCATTCGCCCTCGCGAACGAACGTCCCCAGGATGCGGTCCTTGATCACGCCGGGGAAGCGCAGCACCTGGTTGTGCATCGCGACGTACACGCCGGGCGGCACGAGCTGCACCGCGAGCAGCGCCTCGGTCAGGTTCTGCAGCGCGTCGGTCGAGCGCAGCTCGTACGGCCGCATCGCGCCGGTCAGCACGATCGGCGTGGCCGGCGTGCCCGCGACCTCGACCACGCGCTCGCCGGTCGCGGCCAGCCGGTCGGTGCCGTGCACCACGACCACGCCGGCGTGCTCGCGCGCGAGCCGGGTCGCGGTCTCGGCGATCAGCGTGTGATCGGCCGCGGTCATGTCGAGGCTGTCCTTGTTCATCAGCGCGACGCGCTGGACCTCGACGCCGCGCAGCTCGAGCGACGCGAGCATGATGTCGAGCACCGACACCTGGTTCGCGAGCACGCCCGACAGCTCGTCGTAGGTCTTCTCGATCGTGCCGCCGGTGGAGATCAGGGCGATGCGTCGCTTCATCACGTGAGGTACAGCAGCGCCAAGTAGACCACGGCCGCGGTGGTCGCGGTGATGCCGAGCACGAGCATCCCGTGAAACAGACGGGGCGCGGCCGGGTCGCCGATCGGCTCGCCCGCGTCGCTCAGCGTGGTCGGCGGCCGGGCCGGCGTGGCGGCGCGTTGCGGCAAGGTGCGGGCTCCGCTCGAGATCGTGAGCGCCGGCGCCGGCGCCGGCTGGGCGGGGGCCGGCGCGCTCTGCCGGATCGTGGTCACCGGCTCGCCGGCGTCGGGCTCCGAGCCGGCGGCGACGTGCTCGATCGCGATGATCGGCCCCGAGTCGATCTCGGGCGCGGAGAACACCCGGTCCATCCAGTCGTAGACCGACTGGTTGGTCACGATCAGCGACAGCCGCTTGGTCTCGGTGGTGAGCGCGCTGCGCATCGCCGCGGCGCGCTGCCAGCGCTGCTCGGGGTCGCGCTCGAGCGCGGTCATCACGATCGCGTCGATCTCCGCCGGCACGGCCGGGTTGTGGCGCGACGGCGGCGCGATCGGCATCGTCTTGACGCGCATCAGCGTGTCCATGTCGTCCTTGCCCTGGAACAGCGGGCGGTTCGCGAGCATCTCGTGGCCGATCACGCCGAGCGCGAACAGGTCGGCGCGCGCGTCGATCTGGCCGGCGATGTACTCGGGCGCCATGTAGCCGAACTTGCCCTTGATCGTGCCGCTCAGCGTCTGCATGCCGCCGGCGGTCGCCTTCGCGATGCCGAAGTCGATCAGCTTGCACGTCCCGCCCTCCGAGACGATCACGTTGGCCGGCGAGACGTCGCGATGGACGATGCCGAGCGGCGCGCCGGACTCGTCGGTCAAGTTGTGCGCGTAGTCGAGCGCGTCGCAGATCTGGACCAGGATGTTGAGCGCGTACGCCAGCGGGATCGGCGTGCCGGCCGCGGCGCAGCGCTTGAGGATCTCGCGCAGGTTGCGCCCGGGCACCAGCTCCATCGCGATGAAGTAGATGTCGCCGACCTTGCCGAGGTCGTAGGTCTGCGCGACGTTGGCGTGGCGCAGCACGCTCGCCAGCCGCGCCTCGCGGATGAACGACTGCACCAGGCTCGCGTCGCCCGCGACGCTCGGCAGCATGCGCTTGAGCGCGACCGCCTTGCGAAACCCGGCCACGCCGACCGCCTCGGCGCGATGCACCGACGCCATGCCACCGACGCCGAGCTGCTCGTACACGAGGTACGGCCCGAACTCCTCGGTCGGCGGACCCACCCGCCAACCTTACTACGGGCACGGCGGGACGGGATTGCCGTGCGAGACCGCCGCGAGCGACGCGAAGTTATGCTGGACGCCCTTCAGCACGTCGCCGTCGCTGGCGCCCACCGAGTCGAGGTGCTCGACGAACGCCAGCTCGGTCACCCCGGGGTCGTCGGTCGCGGTGAGCTCGATCGTGCCCTCGCTGAGCGAGATGAACGAGCTGCCGTCGATCTTCTGGTGCTTGATCATCGCGAGGGTCGGCGCGTCGTCGGTGCCATCGATCACGCCGAACCGCCACGCGTCGTCCCAGGTCACCGTGACCACGTCGTCGACCTCGTAATGGACGAGGAACGAGTACTCGTACTGTGGCTCGTCGTCGAGCGTCACCGTGTGCGACGTGGTCGAGCAGATCGCGACGTTCGGATCGGGCGACTGCGCCGCCGCCCACACGGTGGCCGGTGGCGCGAGCACGTAACCGCGCCCGTAGATGCGGATGTAGCTCGCGTCGTCGGCCTCGGTGACCACGCTCTCGCTGTACGGCGGAGACGCCTCCGGGATCGGATCGTCCTCGAGCGGCTCGAGCCCGGGCGGAAACGGCGTCTTGATGTCGTGCTGGCACGCCGCCAGGACGATGACGAGCGCGGCGAGCTTCATACGGCGCGCGCCCGGTAGCGCGCGAGCGCGGCCGGAGCGATCTTGCGATCGACCACCACGATCGTCGCGGCCGGCATGCCGTGATCGGCCGGGGCGGCGGCGCCGGAGAGCTCGACCACGGCAGGACTGCTCATCTTCCACGTGATTATCACGCGGCGCGCGCGGTCACGCGTGATTTCGGTGGCGGGCAAGCCGCGCGGCAAGCATCGGCAGGCGATCCTGGCCCCACGCGACGAAGTCGCCGACGCGCAACGACGGAACGCCCCACAGCCCGATCACCGAGAGATCCGCCATGTTGGCCTGCGCCCACTTGGTGGCCTCGGGCGCGCCGAGCGCCTGCTTGGCATCGTGCCACGGCAGGCCCGCGCGCTCGACCACGTGACGGAGGTCGACGTACTCGGTCATGTCGCGCGCCTCCGCCCAGATCCCGCGCATCGCCGAGCGCGCGAACGCGGCGAGCGCGCCGCGCCGGTCCGCCCAGTGCGCGATCGCGACGCAGTTCTCGACGCCGGCTCCGAGCGGATCGCACAGCTCGCCGAACGGGATGCCGAGGCGATCCGCCTCGCGCTTGACGTCGTGCACGATGTACGTGCGCTTGACCGCGGGCAGCGGCAGGCCGCGCGTGACCATCGGCAGCACCGGTCGGAGCACGAGCGGCACGTCGCCGAGCACCGCCTCGATCTGCTCGAGCGCGAGGTACGAGTACGGCGAGCGGAACGAGAACCACAGCTCGCACGCGAGCGGCTTGTCCGACAGCTTCGCCGGCTCGCCGCCGGTGCGCTCGCGGAGCACGCCGGCGATCTCGCGGCCGAGCTCGCGCGCGAGCGCCGCCTCGAGGTGGCGCACGCGATCGATCCCCCAGTACCACGTCCCGGCGAACTGGAACATCGCGCCCTGGTAGTGGCCGGCCTTGCGCAGCTCGGCGTAGCGCGCGTTGAGGATCGGCGCGACCGAGCCGTGCGCCTCGACGCCCCACGTGCCGAGCAGCCTGGCGAGCTGCTTGCGATCGCCGGCCCACATCGCGCGGGACAGCTCGAGCGCGCAGCGCAGCTGGTCGCCGGCCGGCCGCTCGCGGACCAGCGCCGTGCCGACGTCGCGGATCGCGCCGGAGTCGGCTTCCTTCGTACCGGGGAACTCGACGTCCCAGAACTCGGCGAGCAGGCGGGCGTCGCGCACCGCGTGCCGGGTGCGCGCCGCCGGCGCCGGGTCGACGTCGGAGGCGGGCGGGGTGACGACGTGGAAGCCGAGCTCGACGCCGTAGGCCGCGACCAGGCGCTCGGCGACCTGCGCGGCGAGGTAGCTCCACGGGTCGGCGATGTCGTAGTAGAGGTCGAGCCGGCGGGGCGCGCTGGTCACGCGCTGGCGCAGGCCGACCACCGCGCGGCGCGCGGCCTCGCCGGTCGGACCCAGCCAGGTCGCGATCGCTTTGCCCTTGAGTCGCTTGGCGATGATCATCGGGTCGGACAGTATATGCCGCGATGTCGGAGGATCTGGAAGCGCGCGTGCGCGCCGCGATCGAGCTGATCGAGCAGCTCGCCGGCGACCTGCCGCGGCTGGCGGCGATCGACGAGCCGCTGCGGATCCGCCTGGTCGCCGCCGCTGGCCAGCTGTCGCGGCCGGACCGGTACAGCCGCAAGGCGCTCGGCAAGGCGCTGGCGCGCGCGCGCTCGCGGGCCCGCCGCGACGCCGACCGCGCGGTGCTCGACCAGACCGGGATCCGCGCGCTGCGCCGCGAGCCGGTGTTTCGCACGCCGCTGCCGCGGCCGGGCTGGGCGCTCGAGGCCAGCGAGGACGGCGAGCCCGACGCGTGGGCCGAGGCCGAGGCGCGGCGCGACGAGCCGCCGCGGGTCGACGGCGGGGGCTTGCCCGCGGCCGACCGCGCCGCCGAA
The DNA here is from genome assembly GCA_035516595.1 of Kofleriaceae bacterium. Taxonomy (GTDB): domain Bacteria; phylum Myxococcota_A; class Polyangia; order Haliangiales; family Haliangiaceae; genus JABFXX01. The sequence continues at coordinate 23,599 of DATJAE010000036.1, forward strand.
GGGCCGCGCGGTCGGGTCGAGACCGCGCGGCTGTGCTACGTGTGCAAGTCGCACTTCCACGAGCTGCACCACTTCTACGATCAGATGTGCCCGCCGTGCGCCGAGCTCAACTACGCCAAGCGCGAGCAGACCGCCGACCTGCGCGGGCGCGTGGCGCTCGTCACCGGCGGGCGGGTCAAGATCGGCTACCAGGCCGCGATCAAGCTGCTGCGCGCGGGCGCCGACGTGCTGGTCGCGACCCGGTTCCCGCGCGACGCCGCGCGGCGGTTCGGCCGCGAGGCCGACGCGGCCGAGTGGGGCGGGCGGCTGCACGTCTACGGCATCGACCTGCGCCACACGCCGTCGGTCGAGCGCTTCGCGCGCCACCTGCTCGCGACGCAACGCCGGCTCGACGCGATCATCAACAACGCGTGCCAGACCGTGCGGCGGCCCGGCGGCTGGTACGATCACGTGGTCGCGGGCGAGGACGAGCCGGCGCGCACCGCGTTCGAGCGCGCGGTGCTCGAGCGCGACCGCGCGCTGGTGCTCGGCCAGGACGCGGTGCACCTGT
>DATJAE010000037.1:0-5210 GCA_035516595.1 Kofleriaceae bacterium
GCGATCGCGTCATCGCGAAGCGCCGTGATCACGAGAATCGGCGTCGCGAGACCCGCATAGCGCGCGGCATGGCTCGCCTGTAGGCCTGTCATCCATGGCATCGAGATGTCGGTGATCACGAGGTCGAAGACACGGTCGGCCATCGCTTCCATGAGCTCGGCGCCGTTGCAGGCGCTGTCGACCGCGTAGCCCCACTGTGCGACCGCCTCGGTGATCTCGGTGAGCAACTCCAGGTCGTCGTCGGCAACGAGTACTCGGCGCATGACCAGCTGGCATGCACTCGCCATACCCTGCGGGTAAGTGGATCGATCGCGCAACGGGTGCAGTGCGCTGCACGAAATGCACGAGGCTCCGCCAGTCTCCGTCGCCGAGATCGCGGCAGGGATCGTGGGCGTCGACGTCGTCGCTGTTCGCGACACGCGCGAGCAGCGCTCACGGGACGAGCACTTCGCGACGCTTGCGCCGAGTGCGCTGAGGCGCTCGCGGACCCGATCTCCGCGCCAGCATAGCGTCGCGTGTGACGCCCGCTGGCCACTGCTGGTCACCGAGCCGATCACGTTCGTCGTCGAGCCTGCGGTGATCGGCGACGTGGTCGGTGCGCAAACGAACACGGTCCGCACGGGATCAAGCCAATGCCGGTGTGGGTGCGGCTGCTGACGGTCGCCGGCGGCCTCGCGGCACGCGGATCGACGCCGGCTTGTTCCTCTACGCCTTCCGCGGCGTCGCGCTCGTCATCCTGCGGTTCGCGTTGCGCCGGCCCGAGGTGGCGGCGCTGTTCGTCGGCACGGATGGTCGCGCGCCGATCGGGCGCGGCAAGGTCACGCTGCTCGGGTTCGCCGACGCCGCGGCGATCCGGACGAGGTCAGCACCGTGCGGTTCCACGGCATCACGCAGTCGAGCCGGGAATTCCCGCGGCAAGCAGCGAGCGCCAGCGCGGCGAAGCCCGACGACGCGCAATACCAGTTCGGCGAGGCGGTCCTCCGCGCGTCCGCCGCGTCTCGGGAGCGGCGCGGGACCGCGCGCTCGCGCCGAGCACGTCCCCGGCCTCGGCGTCGATGCATCGATGCGGGCGGCGGCGAGCCGATCGCGCCTCCCGATGGTAGCGGGCAACCCTCCCTGCGCGCGCGGGTCTGAACCAGCGTGCGACCCGGCGTGCTGGTCGGATCGGCGGTCCTGCACGCGGGCGCGCTGCTCTGGATCTGGCGCGCGCTGCCGACCGGGTTCCGGGACGTCGCGCACGCACCGGCGGCGGTCGAGGTCACGGTCGTGCCGCCGCCAGGCCGACCACCGGCGCCGGACGACGAGCCACTCGAGGTGACGATCCTCGACGAGCCGCCGGCCGAACCGGAGTCCCGGATCGCCGCCGTACCGCGCCCGCTGCCCGTCGGATCCGCCGCGCCGCGCGCGACCGGCGAGAACGCTAGCGCCAGCCGCGGGGCCGCGCCCCTCGGCGACCAGGCCGCGAGCCGGGGGCACGGCGAGACCGCTTCCGGCATGGCGAGCGGCGGCGGCGAGCCGCACGGTAGCGACCTCTGGCGCATGCGCGGCCCCGACCTCTCGCTCGCGCGCGATGCGGCCGAGCGGATCGCGAGCGAGGGCCCGCCGGCGCCCTCGCCGGTCCACGAGTCCGGTCGGCTCGAGAACGTGTCGGGCGGCGGCGCCGTGATCCACGACCGCGTGACCACCGTCGACGTCGAGCGCGACGGCACCGCACACTTCCACGACAAGCCCGACATCGACATCCACTTCCACGTCCCGATCCCGCACCTCGATGTGAAGCAGGACCTCCACGACCTCGGCGACATGCTCGAGGACTGGTACCGCGATCCCTATGCGATGACGCGCACCGGGCCCTCGACGGACCTGTCCGAGATCAACCAGGCCGAGCCCGGTCAGTGCGACGGATGGGGGAGCTGGCTGTGCGACGACCCGTACTCGTCCGACGCCGAGAAGCGCGCTCGCAACCGCGACGACTCCAGCGCGAGCGCCTCGGGCAATGCCGATCTGAGCGCGTATCTCTACCGCAAGCTCGCGCACGCGGATCCGTACGCTTCGCGCAAGCTGCGGCTGCTCGACGACACTCGCGCCGAGCGGATCGAGCGCGGCGAGAGGTTCCGCGCCGAGCAGGCCGCGCGGTCCGCCGAGCTGATGCAGCGCACGCTCGAAGAGCTATGGGCGACGACGACCGAACCGGCGACCCGCCGCGAGGCACTGTACGAGCTGTGGTCCGACTGCGCCGACGACGACGCCGGTCGGCGCGCCCGCGCGATGGTGATCGGCTGGATCCGCGCCAGGCTGCCGCCCGGGACTGCCGACGCGTACACCGGCGCGGAGCTGGCCCGGATGGCCCCGTTCCAGCCCTACGAGTGATGGCGTGGACCGCGCAAGGTCGAGAATCTGGAGGTGCCACCCGGATTTGAACCGGGGAATAACGGTTTTGCAGACCGCTGCCTTACCGCTTGGCTATGGCACCGAGGCGGCTCTTGTAGCATGGCTGCGGGCCCTCCGGGTAGCGGTCGCGATCGGGCGGCGGTGCGCCGGCGTGGCCGCGCCGCCTAGGGGTGGTCGTCCGGCCAGGGGATGAGCTCGACGCTATCGGTCGGGATGGTCGGGAACTGGCGCGCCTTCCACGCGTCGCGGGCGCGCGCGATGCGCTCGCGCGATGACGCGACGAAGTTCCACTCGATGAAGCGCGGCGGCAGCGGCGCGCCGCCGAGCACGAGCGCGCGGGTCTGCCGGTTCGCGCAGACCTCGACCGCGCGGCCGGGGGCGAGCACGGCCAGGCGGTCGGTCGCGACCGTCGCGCCGCCGATCGCGAGCTCGCCTTCCAGCACGAACACGGCGCGCTCGGCGACCTCGGGCGCGAGCGTCGCGCGCGCGTGGATCGCCAGCAGCAGATCGACGAGCAGCGGCGCGCTCGGATGGCGGATCGGCGAGCGCGCGCCGAACGCCTCGCCGATCAGCACGCGGCCGCGCACGCCGGGCCCGGGCGCGATCGCGGGCAGCGTGTGCTCGCGATGGTGCTCGAAGCTCGGGGCGTCCTCTTCGTGATCGTCCGGAAGCGCGAGCCAGATCTGCGCGCCGTGCATCGCGCCGCCGCGGGCGCGAAATGCCGGATCGGCGCGCTCGGAGTGCACGACGCCGCGCCCGGCCGTCATGAGGTTCACGTCGCCCGGCCGGTTGATCTGCACGTTGCCGAGGCTGTCGCGGTGGACGTTCTCGCCGGCCAGGAAGTAGGTGACGGTCGAGAGCCCGATGTGCGGGTGCGGCCGGATGTCGAAGCCGACGCCGGGCGCGAGCTCGACCGGCCCCATGTGGTCGAGGAAGATGAACGGGCCGACCATCCGGCGCCGGGCCGACGGCAGGAGCCGCGCCACGGTGATCGTGCCGACCTCGCGCGGCCGGCCCTCGACGACCAGCTCGATCGCGTGATCGCCGTCGCGATCGACACAGGCGGGCTCGTCGCAGGGCAGCGTGCTCATGCGGTCAGCGTACCGCGCTGGGGCGCAACGCCACTACCGGCGGGCTGTCCCGATCTTGCGCAGCACTTCGTGCTTCCAAATCATCCTCGGCTCGTCATAGGGTGCGCGCCGATGAAGGTCTTCGCACGCATGATGCTCGTCCCGATCGCGCTCGTCGGCTGCCGGAGCAGCAGCAACCCGTCGACGACCGACGCTCCCAAATCCACCACCGACAGCAACGGCTCGACCGACGGCAGCAACAGCAATGCGTGCACGTCGTACACGCCTTCGACGATCAAGGCGATGCGCATGGGCACCAAGAGCGACTGCTTCGAGCTCGACAACGTCGTGTCGATCGGCACGACGCCGTCGAAGAAGTCGCCGAACCTGTTCGTGCAGGACGCGGGGGGCGGCGACTACTCGGGGCTCATGACCAAGTGCTCGTCGACCAGCACCACCCACCCGTGCAGCGTCGCGAGCACGGTCGCCGCGATCGCGGACGGCACGAGCGTGACGGTCAAGGGCACGTACATCAAGTCGGCGAGCAGCGGCTTCGAGGAGTTCTATCTCGATAGCATCACCAGCAACGGCACCGCGACGATGCCGGCGGCCGCGACCGCGACGCTCGCGCAGATCGAGCGCAGCAGCACGGCGCACAACCTGGTGTTCGAGCGCGTCACGGTCACGATCGGCGCGAACGACACGCTGAAGATGTACGACTGGACGCCGGCCGAGTTCGCCGACACGTCCGCGACCGCTTGCCCGTACCAGTTCGGCTTCGGCATGATCCCGAAGTCGACCAGCGGCGCGACCGCGACCCCCGCGTGCACGAGCGGCACCGCGCAGCCAGCCGGCCAGACCACGCCGGACCCGACCGAGGTCCTGATCGGCACCGACTTCTACTCCGGGTTCACGGTGTCGAGCGACTGCCGCTGCGCCAAGACGTTCTCCGACATGGAGCCCGCTTCGGGCAGCACGCTCGGCGGCACGATCGGCGGCATCCTGGTGTTCGACACCACGTTCAACACCGACCAGCCGTACATGTACCTCGATCCCGAGACCGCGACCGACGCGCCGATCACCGGCACCGTCGCGGGCATGTGATCACCGCGGCGGCCGCTCGTCGATCGTCGACAGCGAGATCGCGACCTCGCTGTGGATGAGGCGCAGGATGCTCGACACCTCGCCCGGCTGGATCCCGAGCTCGCGCACCATCTCGGCGCGCGTCGCGTCCACCAGCCGCTCGCGAGCCGCAGCGACCCGCCGCGAGATCGTGCCGGCGTGCACCGCGTACAGCGCGCCGAGCTCCTCGACCGACAGCCGGTGGCGAAACCGCTGCTTGAGCAGCACGCGGTCGGCGGTGTCGAGCCGATCGACCGCGGTCTGGAACGCGCGACGGAACACCTCGCCGTAGCGCTGCTTCATGTACGCGAGCTCGAGATCGCCGGCCGCCGCGCCGGCGACGCGGTCGTCGAGCTCGAGCTGGCGGTTCGGGTGCGCGACCGATCGCAACCCGGTGCGCGCCGCCACCGCGCGCAGCCAGCCGCGCAGCTGACCGCGCGCGCTGTAGCGCAGGATCCGCGCGCCGCCGTCGCGGGCGACCAGCAGCTCCTCGCGCATGACCTGGAGGGTCTCGTCGATCGCGGCGGCGCCGAGCCCCATGCGGTGCAGCGGGCCGCGCAGCGCCGGCACGAGCTCGCGCTCGAGCGCTTCGAGCGCGGCCGGGATGCCGTCCGCGCAGCCCAGCGC
>DATJAE010000038.1:0-15375 GCA_035516595.1 Kofleriaceae bacterium
TCGGTGGCACGCGAATCCTTCACGGCAGCTCCTCTTGTACGCCGAGCAGCGCCGCGCGGATCGACAATAATCCGCGCCGGACGTGCGCCTTGACCGTGCCGAGCGGAAGCCCGGTGTGCGCGGCGATCTCGCCGTGCGACAGGCCATGGCAGGTCGCGAGCACCAGGACCCGGCGCTGCTCGGGACGCAGCTGGCCGAGTGCGGCCGCGGCCTTGGAAGCCTCGGCGGATGCATCGGGCGCCACCCCCGGCGCCTCGAGCGCGATCTCGCCGATCTGCTCGGTCGCGGGCCGGCGCCGCCGGGTGCGCCGGCGATCGATCAGCCGGCGGCGCGCGATCGTCGCGACGAACGTCGCCTCCGACCCGAGCGCCGCGTCGTAGCGCGCCGCGCTCTTCCACAGGTCGAGGAAGACTTCCTGCACCGCATCCTCGGCGTCGCCGCCGGCCGGCTCGAACCGCCGCGCGATCGACCACACCAGCCCGCCGAACCGCGCGATGCACTCGCGGACCGCGGCGGCATCGCCGAGCGCGACGCGGCCGAGCAGCGAGGGCATCTCCATGGAGCGGCGGGAAGCTAGCATGGGCGATCGACGATCACGGCGCGACGGCACACGCGGCGAGCAGGCCGTTGCCCGGCGCGTTGTCGCTGCACCACAGCACGGCGAGCGGGTTGTCGCTCGCGCCGGTCTTGCCGCCGATCGCGAACGCGGTCGCGATCCCGCCGGCCGCGAGCGTCACGCTCGGCACGACCAGCGCATCCGCGCTCTGGTTGGCCAGGCGCGCCGCGACCGCCGAGGTCAGCGGCGAGGTCTGCACGAAGCCGTCGCCGTCGATGCCATTGCCGCCGCCGACCTGGCCGAACGAGACGTCGGCGAACACCTTCTCGAACGACGCGCCCGAGCCGAGCCCGACGTCGACCGCCGGCGTGCCGGGCGAGGCGTGGACGAAGCGCAGCTTGCTCTGGCCGGCCGCGACCGACGTGTCGTCGGGCAGGACCGCGAGGTGGAGCGCCGGGTCGTTCGCCGCGGGGCCGGTCGGATCGAGCACGCCGATCGCCGCGATCGTCGCGGTGAGGTCGCTCGCCACCGCGATGGCGTCGGTGTCGGGCACCGCGCCGAGGTCGCAGCCCGACGCGGTCGCGTGGACGATCCGCGCGTCGTAGCTGCCGACCGGGAGATCGACGTAGCTCGTGACCTGCGGGTACGCCAGGCCGCTGCCCGCCCCGAGGCTCTTCAGCACGGGGCCGGCGAACGCGCCGGTGCCGGTGGGTGCGAGGCAGACGTCGACCGCGGGCGTGTCGGGCGACAGGTGTGCGATCCGGACGTGCGCGCGCTCCGGCGTGCCGCCGACCACGTCGCACGCCGAGAGCAGCCCGTTCGGCGGCGCGCTGTCGGTGCACAGCAGCACGCGCAGCGGCGCGTCCTGGCTGGTCAGCTCGCCGATCGCGAACGCGGTCGCGATCTGGCCGGCCGGCAGCGACGCCGGCTTGATCGACAGCGCGTCGCTCGCCGAGCCGTGCGCGCGCGCGCTGATCTCGGCGTCGGTGATCGCGTCGGTCTCGACGTAGCCGCTGTTCGACGCCGCGGCGTTGCCGTACGCGATGTCGGTGAACACCGCGGTGAACAGCGCGCCGCCGCCGAGCCCGACGTCGACCGGCGGCGTGCCGGGCGAGGCGTGGATGAAGCGCAGCTTGAGCTTGCCGGCCTCGACGTCGGCGTCGTCGATGTAGGGGTGCAGCGCGAACGGCGTCGGCGAGCCGAACGCGACCAGGCCCTCGGCCGCGATCGTCGCGTACGTGTCGTCGGGCAGCTCGGGCAGGTCGGTGAAGTCGGGCAGGCCGCCGAGCGAGGTCTTGCAGTCGGTCATGCCAGGCGGCACGAGGCGCACGTCGTACTGCGCGGCGGCCAGCGGGAAGTACTTGGTGACCTTGCCGTAGACCAGACCGGTCAGGTGGCCGTTGCTCGCGAGGATCGGGCCCGTCCACGACGTCGTGCCGTGCGGCGCGACGCAGAAGTCGACCGCCGGCGCGTCGTCCGACAGGTGCGCGACGCGCACGTACGCGGTGGTCTTGGGCGCGGTGGTGGCCGAGCAGCCGGCGAGCAGCAGAAGCCAGGACATGCGTTGCATCGATACCCTCCTGGCCGATGCATTCGCCGCGCGACCCGGATCGGATGCATCGCGGTTTCGGCGGCTTGCGCGATTTCACGCGGGGAAGCAACCCGCGCGCCGCGGCGTAGCTCCTAGTACCTCGCAAGAGCGGCAACGAAGCGATCGGTGATGGATCGGCGGCAACCGATCAGATCCTGTGTGGCGAGGTGCTAGTGACGATCGTCGAACAGATCGTCGTCCTTCGACTTCTTCGTCGTCGCCGGCTTCGTGGTCTTCGGCTTGGTCGTGACGGTCTTCGGCCGGGTCGTCGCCGCGGGCGTCGGCCTGGTCGTCGTCTCGGGCGCTGGCCTGGGCTCGGCCTTCGGCGGTGGCGCTGCGGCCCGCGGCGGCGCCGGCATGGTCGGCGTCGGCGGCGGCAAGCTCGGCGCGGGCGATGAAGCCTTCGCGGGCGCCGGAGGCGTCGTCGGCGGCGGCGGGGCCGGCTGCGTCGCGGGGCCGGTCGTGTCGGGCGCGGTGACGTGCGACTCGCCGCTCGTCGTCGCGCTGCCCCCGCCATCGCCGGAGCTCTTGGTCGCGTTCGCGATCAGGAAGCCGCCGCCGCCGGCCGCGATGCACAAGCTCGCCACGCCGCCGATCACCCAGCCGCGCTTGCTGCGCACCTGCTGCGTGCCGACCTGGCCGGCGCTGCCCGACAGGCTCGAGCCGTCGTTCGCGTTCCAGCTCTTGGGCGTGAGCGCGGGCGGCGTGAGCCCGCCGCCGCCGGGGCCCGCGCCGAGCGGAAAGCCGGGCTGGCTGCCGCGCGGCGTGGTCAGGATCCGTCCGGCGCGGTCGGCCGATTGCTGCGCGCTCAGCGGATCCGACGCGAACGGCGCGAGCATGCGCGACAGCTCCCCGACGCTCTGGATCCGGTTCTTCGGATCCTTCTCGAGACAGCGCATCACGATCGTGTGCAGCCCGTTGGGCAGCGCGACGTGCAGCGGCGCCGGCGGGTCGGTGCCGACCTTGAGCACGAGCTCGGCATAGGTCTCGGCCTCGAACGGCGGCCGCCCGGCGAGCATCTGATACATCACGACGCCCATCGCCCACACGTCGCTGCGCGGATCGGTGGAGCGCGCCTGCCGCATCTGCTCGGGCGCCATGTAGGTCGGCGTGCCGATCACGGTCTGCGTGCCGGTCAGCTCGCTGACCTCGCGCGCGGTCTTCGAGATCCCGAAGTCGAGGATCTTGAGCAGGTTCGATCCGTCGGGCCGGCGCGTGATGAAGAAGTTCGACGGCTTGATGTCGCGGTGGATGATGCCGATCGCGTGCGCCTCGGCGATGCCCTCGCACGCCTGCAGCATGAGATCGACGACCGCGGTCGGCATCTGCGGCCCGTGATGGCGCAGGATCTGGTTGAGGTCGTAGCCGTCGAGGTACTCCATCACCATGAACGGCACGCCGTCGGGCATCGTGCCGACGTCCATCACGCGCGCGATGTGCTCGCTGCGCAGCTGGCCCATCGCCTGCGCCTCGCGGACGAACCGGGCGACCGTGCCCGGGCTCTGCGTCATCTGGGGCAGCAGGATCTTGATCGCGACCGGCTGCTGCAGATAGAGGTGCGCGGCCTTGACCACGCAGCCCATCCCGCCCACGCCGATGATGTCCTCGACCCGGTATTTTCCGAGCAGGATATCCCCTGGCTGGACGGGGACCCCGTGGGCCTGCACCCGTCGATTGTAGCAAACCCGGTAACGGGGCCAGCCAAATATCCGTCAGACGAAGGTCAACCAGTGGTCGTGCTTGGTGTCGTTGCCCTTCACCACCGAGAAGAACGCCTCCTGGAGCCGCCGCGTGACCGGTCCGCCCTCGCCGCGCCCGATCCGGCGGTGATCGATGTCGCGGACCGGTGTGATCTCGGCCGCGGTGCCGGTCAGGAACACCTCGTCCGCGGTGTAGAGCTCGTCGCGCGCGATCGACTCCTCGCGGACCTCGACGCCCTGCTCGCGCAGCAGCTGGATCGTGGTGTCGCGCGTGATCCCCGCGAGGATCGCGGCCGAGGTCGGCGGCGTGCGCACCATGCCGTGCTTGACCACGAAGATGTTCTCGCCGGTGCCCTCGGCGACGTAGCCCTGCGGATCGAGCATCAGCGCCTCCTCGAACCCGCTCTTGATCGCCATGCGCTTGGCGAGCACCGACGTGACGTACTGCCCGCAGATCTTGCCCTTGTTCATCACCGCGTTCGCGTTCGCGCGCGAGAACCCGGAGACCATGACCTTGATGCCCTTCTTGAGTCCGTCGTCGCCGAGGTACGCGCCCCACTCGTAGCACGCGACCATCGTGCGGACCGGTGGCTCGAGCGAGCCGAGGCCGAGCGCGCCGTAGCCGAGATAGACCAGCGGGCGCAGGTAGCAGAACGGCATCTTGTTGTGGCGCACGACCTCGCAGCACGCGGCCATCAGCTGCTCGCGGGTGTACGGGCAGTCCATCGTGCAGATCGTGCAGGAGTCGAGCAGACGCTCGACGTGCTCGCGCAGCCGGAAGATGTGGGTGCGGCCGTCGACCCGCTGGTAGGCCCGGATGCCCTCGAAGGCGCCGACGCCGTAGTGCATCGTGTGCGCGAGCAGATGCTCGGACGCGTTGTCCCAAGGGACGAGCGCGCCGTCGACCCAGATCGCGTCCACTTTCTTGAGGCCCATGTCCGCTTCGTACCAATGCGAGGACGCGATCACAAGGCACAGTCACTCATCGTTGGACGGAGGCGCAGCGTGACGCGGTGCGGCTGCGAATCGGTTTATGCACCGAGCAGTTGCAGGTACGCGCCGCGGATCTCGCGTTGCCAGCGCTCGACGTGGTGGAGCAGCTCGTGCCCGTCGGGAAAGCCCGAGCGACGTGCGAGCTTGTCGAGCTCGTCTTTGGTTTCGGGCAGGCGATGGATCGGCTGGTCGTGCACCACGCGCATGCGGTGCTCGATGTTGCGCAGGAAACAGTAGCCCTGCTCGAGCAGCTGCGCGATCCCGGCCGGCGCGACGCCGAGCTCGCCGGCCGCGCGCAGCGCGCCGGCGGTGCTCGTCGTGCGCAGCGCGGGGTGGGCGTGACCGTGGACCAGCTGGAGGTACTGCGCCGCGAACTCGACATCGATCACGCCGCCCGCGCCGGTCTTGAGATCGCGCGGCGCGCCGAGCTCGCGCTCGATGCGATCGCGCATCGCGGTGATCGCCTCGGCCACCGCGCGCGCGTCGTGCGGCGCGCCGTAGACCAGCGCGGCGGCGTGGCGTTCGAGCTCGGCGCCGAGCGCGGCCGAGCCCGCGACCGCGCGCAACTTGATCAGCGCCTGGCGCTCCCACAGCCGCGCGCCTTCGGCGTGATAGCGCTGCCAGCTCGCGAGCGACGACACCAGCAGGCCGTGCGTGCCGCTCGGGCGCAGCCGGGTGTCGACCTCGTAGAGTCGGCCGCGCGGCGTGCGCTGGCGCAGCGCGCCGAGCAGGCGCTGCGCGACCCGCGAGACGTGCTCGACGTGCTCGTCGCCGCCGCGGTAGACGAACACGACGTCGAGGTCGGCCGCGTAGCCGAGCTCGCGCCCGCCGAGCTTGCCGAGCGCGAGCACCGCGAGCTCGGCGCGCGGCGCGGGATCGACGATCGCGAGCGCGGCCTCGAGGCACGCCTCCGCGATCGCGGTGAGCTCGCCACACACCGCGAGCGGATCGAGCGCGCCGCCGAAATCGCCGAGCCCGACCCGCAGCACGTGGCCGTTCTTGACCTCGGCGATCGCGCTCCATACCGCCTCGGGATCGTCGCGATCGACCGCCGCGAGCCGCGCCGCGAGATCCGCCGCGACCTGGGCGCGCGTGCGGGTCGGCGGGGTCTGGCCGAGCTCGACCAGGAGATCGATCGCCTCGGGGGTGTCGACCAGCGTGCGCGCGAGGTACGCGCTCGCGCCGAACAGCGAGCCGAGCAGGCGGGCGAGCATCGGCTGCTCGTCGATCAGCCGCCAGATCGACCACGCGCCGCCGCGCCGCGCGACCAGATCGCCGAGCGCGCGCAGCGCCTGATCGGGATCGGCCGAGTGCGCGATCTCGGACAGCAGCACGCTGCCGATCCGCGCCGCGCGATCGGTCGCGGCCGGCGACAGCGGCGAGCCCGGCCGGCGGCGGGCGCGCGCCAGCTCGGCGCGCGCGGCGGTGACGTCGCTGAACCCCAGCCGGGCGAGCGCGGCGAGCTCGTCGGGCTCGGCGAGCTCGCCGTGCAGCACCGCGGCGATGTCGGGGCGATCCGGTTCGGGATCGCCGCCGAGCGTGGCGAACAGGCGTGCGACGGCCTCGGCGTGGTGCGCGAGCTCGGCGTCGAGCGCCGCCGCATCGGCCAGCTCGAGCCGGCGCGCCAGCACCGCCCGGCGCCCCGGATCCGACGGGATGGTCTGGGTCTGCAGCCCGGCCTCGAGCTGGAGCACGTGCTCGGCGTGGCGCAGCCAGCGGTAGGCCTGCCACAGCGCTCGGTGCTCGTCGTCGCTGACCAGCCCGGCGAACAGCAGCGCGTCGAGCGCGGCCAGCGTGCCCCGCGCGCGCAGCTGCGGCCGCTTGCCGGCGTGGATCAGCTGCAGCGCCTGGACGAAGAACTCGATCTCGCGGATGCCACCGCGCCCGTTCTTGACGTCGAACCCGTCGCCGCGCACCAGCTCGCGCTTGATCCGGCGGTTGAGCGCCTGGACGTCGTCGATCACGGTCGGGGAGGTGTGGCGCGGGAACACGAACGGCGCGAGCGTGCGCAGCACCTCGTCGCCCAGCGCGCGGTCGCCGGCACACGCGCGCGCCTTGATCCACGCCTGGCGCTCCCACGGCCGGCCGAACGTCTCGTAGTAGCGCTCGATCTGTGCGAGCGAGTTCGCGATCGCGCCCTTCTCGCCCTCGGGGCGCAGCCGCAGGTCGACGCGGAACACGACGTCGTCCTCGGTGACCTCGGACATCGCCGCGCCGATCTGCATGCACAGCTTCGCGAAGTACTCGTGGAGCGACAGCGCGCCGGCCTGGCCCTGATCCGACGCGTAGACGTAGATCACGTCGACGTCGCTCGCGAAGTTGAGCTCGTCGCCGCCGAGCTTGCCCATGCCGATCACCGCGAGCGTCGCGTCGCGCTCGGCGCCGTCGTCGTCGACGTAGCGCGGCGGGCCGTAGCGCGCGCGCAGCTCGCGATCGCAGTGCTGGAGCGCGGCATCGAAGCACGCGTCGGCCAGCCGCGCGAGCTCGCGGCCGACCCCGGCGTCCTGGCCTCGCTCGAGCTCTCGCACGCCGAGCCGGACCAGCTCGTCGGCACGCGCGCGGCGCAGCGCGCGGTGCAGCGGCGCGTGCGCGACCTCGGCGGCCACCCGCGCCGCGACCACCGGTGCGGGCTTCTCGCGGGTGAGATACGGATCGGCGGCGACCCTGAGCAGTCGGGCAGGGTCGCGAGCCAGCAGGGTGGCGAGGTAGGGTGCGCGCTGACAGCACAGCATCGCGATCCGGCGCGCCGGTCCGTCCAAGTCGGTGAGATCCAGCCCGCTTTGCGACGCGGCGTCGTAGAGGCGCTCGGCCCGGCGGCGCGCGTCGGGCTCGTCCGGAGCCCCGGCTGCCAGATCTGCCGGGCTCGTCATGCCTCACGATACCTTGACAGCACGTCCGCGCCGCATTACCCAAAGCCTTGATTCTCCTCGGTCATGCGCGATCTATACGAAGTGCTGGGGGTCGAGCGCGGCGCGAGCCAGGCCGATCTGAAGAAGGCGTACCGCCGCCTCGCGCAGCAGTTTCACCCCGACAAGTGCCCCGACGACAAGGAGGCCGAGGACAAGTTCAAGGAAGCGGCGAACGCGTACCAGATCCTGTCCGATGACGAGCAGCGCGCCGCCTACGATCGGTTCGGCTTCGAGGGGCTGCGCCGCGGCGGTGGCAGCGGCGGCGCGGGGTTCTCGAGCGTCGAGGACATCTTCTCCGCGTTCGGCGATCTGTTCGGCGACTTCTTCGGCGGCCGCGCGACCGGCCGGCGCAACCCGCGCGGCGCCGACCTGCGCGTCGATCTCTCGCTGACGTTCGCCGAGGCGGTGTGGGGCTGCAGCAAGGACGTGAAGGTCACGCGCGACGTCGCGTGCACGACGTGCAGCGGCAGCGGCGCCAAGCCGGGCACCAAGCCGGAGGTGTGCCGGACCTGCGCCGGCAAGGGCCAGGTCGTTCACGCCCAGGGCTTCTTCATGGTGCAGACGACCTGCCCGCATTGCCGCGGCGCGGGCAAGATGATCAAGGACCCGTGCGAGGACTGCCGCGGGCGCGGCTCGAAGGGCGAGACCTCGACGCTCAACGTCGCCGTGCCGGCCGGCGTCGACGATGGCCAGACCCTGCGGCTCGCCGGCAAGGGCGAGCACGCGCCCGGCGGCGCGGCCGGCCACCTCTACGTCGTGCTGCACGTGCAGGGCGACGAGCGCTTCCGCCGCGAGGGCGACGACGTGCTGACCGAGGTGCCGGTGAGCTTCGTCAAGGCCGCGCTCGGCGGCGAGGTCGAGGTCTACACGCTCGAGGACAACTGCACGGGCAGCGCGGTGATCGAGCTCAAGCCGGGCGTGCAGCCCGGCGACGTGATCGTGCGGCGAGGTCAGGGCGTGCCGCGCGTCGGCCACTCCGGCCGCGGCGATCAGGTGGTCCAGCTCAAGGTCGAGATCCCGCGCAAGCTGACGCCGCGGCAGGAGGAGCTGTTGCGCGAGCTCGCGGCCGACCTCGGCGAGGGCGTGCGCGCGGAGAAGCGCGGGCTGTTCGGGCGGAAGAAGTAGTCGCTACGGCCTGGGGATGAACAGCTTGAGCTCGACCCGCCGGTTGGCGAGCCGGCCGCGGCCGTTCGCGTTGTCGGCGACCGGCTCCTCGGCGCCCATGCCGTCGACCACGATCCGGCCGACCCCGACCCCGATCGCGACCAGCGCCTGACGCACGGCCTCGGCGCGCGCGCGAGAGAGGTCGGTCGCGAGCGATGCGAGATCCGGCGGCGGCTGGCCTGGCGCGGGCGGCGGCGCGAACTCCTTGGCCTCGCGATCGTCGGTGTGTCCGACCAGCACGATCTTGATCCCGGGATGCGCCTTCATGACGCCGGCGATCTTCTTCAGGGCGGGCAGCGCGGAGTCGTGCACGGCGGTCTCGCCCTCGGCGTAGAGCAGGCCCTCGATCGTGCCCTTGATCGCCTCGACATCGGCCGGGACGGTGTCGGGGCAGCCGTCCTCGTCCTCGAAGCCGTTGTAGGTCTCGGGCTGCATCGGGCACTTGTCGGCGATGTCGAGCACGTGATCGCCGTCGTTGTCGATGTCGGGGCAGCCGTCCTGATCCTCGAAGCCGTCGAAGTCCTCCGGCCGGTCGGGACACTTGTCGACCGCATCCGGGATGCCGTCGCCGTCGCGATCCGAGGGCGTCGCGTCGGGCACGACCTCCTTGGCCGCCGCGGCGCGATGCGCGCCGAGCGCGAGCTCGACGCCGAAGTTGATGTCGCCCTCGAAGCCGAGCTTGTTGTCGCCGGTCGATGCCTGGACGCCGGGGAGCAGCACCAGCCGCGCGTCGAACCGGAAGCGAAAGCCCCTGCCGGTGTCGAACCGCACGCCCGCGCCGGCGTAGCCGTCGCCGGTGATCCCCGAGTCGAACGTGCGGCGAGCGGACGACAGCGCGACCGGCGCGCCGGTGCCGATCAGCACGAACGGCATCACGCGGCGCCCGGGCAGCAGCTCGAACCGGATCTGCACGCGCGGCTCGAACCAGAACACGCTGACCGACGAGGCGCCGTCGAGCGCGTTGGTGTGGGCCGGCGCGAGCGCGAGCTCGAACTCGGGATACAACCACGGGAACATGAACTGGTGCGCGATCCGGCCGCCGAGCGCGATCGAGTTCTGCAGCATCGGGTGCGCCGGCGCGTCGTCGAGATAGCCGAGGCCCGAGATCTGGCTGTAGAAGCGCGGGCCGAAGAAGCCGCCGACGTCGGTCGGATCGGCGTGGGCGAGGGCGGGCGTGGCAACGACGAGTGCCACGATCAGGGCCCGATGCATCGCGGCCAGTATACAGCCACCGGCACGCGCCCGGGGCCGCGCTACCGGCTCACGGATCGCACGCGATGTGCGCGCTAGCGAATCGCACTAGTACCTCGCCAACACAGGAGATGATTGGTTGCGGCTGCCGAGGCGCGCCGAGCGCGAGGCGCCGCGACGCAGCGCTACCGGGTGTAACGCAAGGAGCGGCAACGAAGCGATCGGCGATGGATCGGCGGCCCCAACCGATCAGATCCTGTGTGGCGAGGTACTAGCAGTCGCCCGCGAGGTAGAGCGGCGTCGCGAACGCCCCTGATACTGCCTTACGGTCGGCTTACACGCGCCCACCTCGCGCGTGACACAATGACCGCGTGCGCGTCCTGGTGGTCGAAGACGAGGCGAGCCTGCGCGAGGGCATCGTCGATCTGCTGCGCGGCGACGGCCACGCGGTGAGCGCGGTCGGCGACGGCGCGGCCGCGGTCGAGGCCGGGCTGCGCGATGCGTTCGATCTGGTCGTGCTCGACCTCATGCTGCCGCGGCTCGACGGCATGGAGGTGTGCCGCCGGCTGCGCGCGGCGCGGCCCGGCATGCCGATCCTGATGCTCACCGCGCGCGGCAGCGAGGACGACAAGGTGCGCGGCCTGATCGAGGGCGCCGACGACTACGTGACCAAGCCGTTCTCGGCGCGCGAGCTGCTCGCGCGGGTGCGCGTGCTCGGCCGGCGGGCGCCGCCCGGCGAATCGCTCGACGAGGTGCGCACCGGCGACGCGGTGATCGATCTCGCGAAGATGATCGTGACGCGCGGCGAGCAGCGCGTGCCGCTCACGCCGCGCGAGGTCGGCATCGTGCGCTGGTTGTATCGCCACCAGGATCGCGTGGTGTCGCGCGCCGAGCTGCTCGAGCAGGTGTTCGGCCAGCGCGGCGATCTGCAGACCCGCGCGGTCGACATGGCGATCGCGGTGCTGCGCAAGAAGCTCGAGGCCGATCCGTCCAGGCCCACCTTGATCGTGTCGGTCAAGGGTGCGGGGTACGCGTGGCGACTCGCGCGCTGAGATCGCGGCGCGTGGTGTGGGCCGCGGCGCTGCTCGCGGCGCTGCTCGCGGGCCTGCTGGTCGCCTGGTTCGCGGCGGGCTGGCGCGAGGTCCGCACCCGCCAGGCCGCGACGCGCGACGAGCCGCGAGCCACCGCCGCCGCGCGCGCCGGCGAGCTGGCGCGGGAGCTGCGCGGCGAGCTCGAGGCGCTGATCGCGCGCGAGAGCCCGCGCCCGTACTTCTACTACCAGAACCTCTATCACGATCCGAAAGGCACGATCGGCGTGAGCGTGACGCCGTCGCCGCTCGCGAACGGGCCCGACGATCCGCTCGTGCTCGGTTACTTCCAGATCGACGCGCGCGGCAGGGTCACGACCCCGACGATCAACGACGAGGTGCCGGCGATGTCGGAGCCCACGCACGCCGCACAGAACCGCCAGTTTCGCGACGAGGTCACGCGCGAGCTCGCGAAGGCGATCGGGCCGGGCAGCGCGACGATGGTGGCCGTGGTGACGCCCCGCCACCGCGACGTGCTCCCGCAGCCGGCGCAGCAGCAGGCGCAGGTCATCGAGGTCGATCCGAGCACGTACGCGCAGAACGCCGCGCCCAACCAGGCCTACGCGATCGGCAACAACTACGAGCCGCCGCCGCCGCCGCAGGCCAGCCACGCCGGAGGCCCGGTGACGATCACCGTGTCGCCGCTGGGATGGAAGACGCTGCCGTTCGGCGGCGCGCCCGCGCTGGTCGCGGTGCGCCAGGTGTCGACGCCCGACGGCGAGCTCGCGCAGGGCTTCGTGGTCGATCGCGCGACGCTGACCCAGTGGCTCGCGAGCCACGCCGGCGATCTGGTCGCGCAGCTCCAGCCCGGCGACGGCCCGAGCGAGGTCGCGCCGGGCTGGCAGCTCCAGGTCACGCCCAACCCGCGCACGGCGGCCGCCGCGTCGCTCGCCGCGCACCAGATCGCGCGCGACTTCGTGCTGCGCTTCGTCGCGATCGCCGCGGTCGCCGCGATCGCCGCGGTGCTGGTCGTGCTGCTGGTCGCGCGCGCCGAGAAGCTCGCGCGCGAGCGCAGCCAGTTCGCGGCCGCCGCGGCGCACGAGCTGCGCACGCCGCTGGCCGGCCTCCAGCTCTACGGCGACATGCTCGCCGACGGGCTCGGCGACCCGAGCAAGCTCACCGACTACGCGCGGCGGATGAGCGAGGAGGCGGCGCGCCTGGGCCGCGTGGTGTCCAACGTGCTCGGGTTCTCGCAGCTCGAGCGCGGCAACCTGAGCGTGCACGCCGAGCTCGGCGAGCTCGGCGCCGCGCTGCACGAGCTGGCCGATCGCGCGCAGCCCGCGCTCGAGCGCGCCGGCGCCACGCTCGAGGTCGACGTCGCACCCGAGCTGCGCGCGCGCTTCGATCGCGACGCGCTCGCGCGGATCGTCGGCAACCTGCTCGACAACGCCGAGAAGTACAGCCGGAGCGCGTCCGATCGCACGATCCAGCTCGCCGCGCGCGATGCCGGCGACACGATCGAGATCGCGGTGCGCGATCGCGGCCCGGGCGTCGCCGATCCGCGGGCGCTGTTCCGGCCGTTCGCGCGCGGCGAGGCCGCGGACGGTCCGGCCGGGCTGGGGCTCGGCCTGGCGCTGTCGCGCTCGCTGGCTCGCGCGATGGGCGGCGAGCTCAGCTACCAGCCCGGCGACGCGGGCGGTGCGGCGTTCGCGCTGCGCCTGCAACGCGCCTGATGCGTTGCGATCGGCAACGCGCCGCTGAATGCGGCGCGGCCGTGGGCCGTCCAATCGGGCAAATGCGCGAGGTACGTGCGTTGCATTTCGCAGCGGTCATGCGCGGCGCGATCCTGATCGTGGCGGCGGCGTGCGTACATCACAGCGGGGTCACGGGGAGCGATGCCCCGGGCTCGGACGCCGGCCTCGCGTGGCAACCCGCGCTCGGCGCGCACTGGACGCCGGCCGGCGACGCCGTCGTGTTCCGCGTCGCGTCGACCCGCGCGACCCGGATCGAGCTCGACGTGTTCGCCGCCCCGACCGGCGCGCCCGCCGTGCAGACCGTCGCGATGACCCAGGAGGCCGGCGCCACGGTGTGGCGCGCCGAGCTGCCCGCGGCGGTGCTGCCGGCCACGATCTATTACGGCTATCGCGTGTGGGGCCCGAACTGGCCGTACGATCCGAGCTGGCAGCCCGGCTCCGACGCCGGCTGGCAGACCGACTGCGACGCCGCCGGCAACCGGATGAACCCGAACAAGCTGGTGTTCGATCCGTACGCCGCCGAGCTGTCGCACGACCCCGAGACGCCGACCCAGGCCGACGGCTCGCCGTACGCGGTCGGCTCGCACCGCGACACCGACTCGGCGCCGGTCGCGCCCAAGGGCATCGTGCTGCGCGATCAGCCGGCCGATTTCGGCCAGAAGCCGACCCGCGCGCTCGCCGACGACATCATCTACGAGGTCCACGTGCGCGGCTTCACCGAGGCCGACCCGACCGCGGGCTCGTGTGCCGGCACCTACGCCGGCGCCGCCGGCCGCGCGAGCTACCTCGCGAGCCTCGGCGTCACCGCGATCGAGCTCATGCCGATCGCGGAGACCGAGAACGATCGCAACGACGTCGATCCCGCGAGCGACACCGGCGACAACTACTGGGGCTACTCGACGCTCGCCTACTTCGCGCCCGACCGGCGCTACGCGTGCGATCGCTCGCCCGGCGGACCGACCGCGGAGTTTCGCGCGATGGTCAAGGCGTTCCACGCCCAGGGCATCAAGGTCGTGCTCGACGTCGTCTACAACCACACCGCCG
The DNA here is from genome assembly GCA_035516595.1 of Kofleriaceae bacterium. GTDB lineage: Bacteria > Myxococcota_A > Polyangia > Haliangiales > Haliangiaceae > JABFXX01. The sequence continues at coordinate 13,931 of DATJAE010000038.1, forward strand.
AGGGCGGCGGCAGCTCGCTGCTGTCGCTGCGCGGGCTCGACAACGCGGGCTACTACCAGCTCGACGCGGCGGGCACCGGCTACACCAACGACAACGGGGTCGGCGCCGACGTCGCCGCGCAGAAGCCGCTCGCGTCCGGCCTGATCCTCGACTCGCTCCACTACTGGAAGGACGCGATGGGCGTGGATGGCTTTCGCTTCGACCTCGCGCCCGTGCTCGGCAACACCTGCGGGCCCGGATGCTTCACGTTCGATCCGACCAGCCTGCCCCGGACCATCGCGCAGCAATTCGCGCGGCCCGCCGGCGGCGGCGACGGCGCGGACCTGATCGCCGAGCCGTGGGGCGTCGGCGCCGGCACGTACCAGGTCGGCCACTTCCCGGCGGGCTGGTCGGAGTGGAACGATCACGTGCGCGACACGGTCCGCCAGGACCAGAACGACGCCGGTACGATCGCGATCACGCCCGGGGCGCTCGCGACCCGGATCGCCGGCTCGCCCGACCTCTACGACCACGACGGGCGCGCGCCGTCGGCCGGCATCACCTACCTGGTCTCGCACGACGGCTTCACGCTGCACGATCTCTACGCGTGCGCCGCGCCGAACAACACCCAGGCCTGGCCGTACGGCCCGTCGAGCGGCGGCTCGACCACCAACTACTCGTGGGACCACGGCGGCGATCCGGTCGCGCAGCGCCAGGCGGTGCGCACCGGCCTGGCGCTCGAGCTGCTCGCCGCGGGCACGCCGATGATCACCGGCGGCGACGAGCTCGCGCGCACCATCCAGTGCAACAACAACCCGTACAACCTCGACTCGACCGCGACCTGGCTCGACTGGTCCTCGCAGGGCGACGCGCTGTGGACGTTCGCGCAGCGCCTGTTCCAGTTCCGCGCGGCGCACCCCGAGCTGCGCCCGGCGACGTGGCTGACGCCGCCGCTCTACGACGCGAATGGCCAGCCGGCGAGCGCGGCCTACCTCGGCGACGCCACGCAGCCGATCGTGATGTGGACCGCGGGAACGACGACGCTCGTCGCGTACAACCGCGGCGCCGCGAAGCTGACGATCACGCTGCCGCCCGCGCCGGCCGGTCTGTCGTGGTGGCGGGCCGCCAACACCGCCGCGTTCCTCGAGCCGCAGGACAACTTCGTCCCGCCCGGCCAGGAGCAGCAGGTGACCACGCCGACCTATGACCTCGACGCGCGCGCGCTGGTGCTGCTGATCGCGAGGTAGACCGGTCGACGCTCTTCAGCCGACGAAGCAATCGGCCTCGACCTCGACCAGCCAGTCGGGATCGATGAACCCGCTCACCTCGACGAACGTGTTCGCCGGACGGATCGCGCCGAACACCTCGCCGTGCGCGCGTGCGGCGTCGCGCCAGCGCGCGATGTCGGTCAGCATCACGCGCGTGCGCACGACCGCATCGAGCGTCGCGCCGGCGTCGGCGATCGC
>DATJAE010000039.1:0-3407 GCA_035516595.1 Kofleriaceae bacterium
AGCTTGCCCGGCCGATCGCTGGCGATCGCCTGGAGGCGCGCGCGATCGTCGGCCGAGACCTCGTGCGGCGCCTGCGCGTGGCTGCGGCCATGCGCCGCCGCGATCAGCGACGTCCAGTCGAACGTGTCGGGCGGCACGGGCGCGTGCACGACCTTCTGCACGAAGCCGTTGCCTGCGGTCTGCTGCAGCCAGGTCATGATCGCGGCGCGCTCCGACGGATGGGCCTGCACGACCAGCGCGACCTTGCCGGCCGCGTCGTCGGTCGCGCCGGCGGTCTTGACGACGTGCTCGACCTCGGCGAGGCCGGGCGTGGGCCCGGCCGGCGCCGCCGGCGCGTGGTGGGCGGCGTGACCGGGTTGGGCCGGCTTGCCTACGCGTCTTGGATCCCCCGACATCCATGGCCAACGGCGCCGGCTGTCCTGTCATTCCGCGCGGATCGCGCTTGCGCGCGCGAGAGCGCCGTGTCAATCGCCGAACGTGATGCCGAGATCGAACAGGTAGCTGCGATCGCCCCACGCGGCGGGCCGGGTCGCCTCGGTGCACGGCGCGCTGCACGTCGCCGACGTCTGGTCGAGATCGGTGCGCTCGGCGAACAGCACGCGGAAGCCGAGCACGATGCCGCCGCGGTTGCCGTGCCCGGTGCGGTAGCCGCCGGTCACGCCGATGCCGAGCGCGAGGTCGGGGCGGTGCAGCGCGCCGCCCTTGTCCCAGTCGATGATCTCCTCGCCGGCGCCGGCCTCGAGCCACAGCGTGCCGTCGACGCCGGGATTGCCGACCGATGGCTCGGTGTCGCCGCGCGCGAACGCGACCCGCCCGGTCAGCCCGAACCGGTGCATGATCCCGTCGGTGTCGCCCTCGGGCAGGGCGCCGCGCGCGGCGCTGGCGTCGAACGGGCCCTGGTAGCCGACTCCGGCGATCGCGTACTCGCCGAGCACGGTCAGGCGGTCGAACCGCAGCCCGCCGGCGATCGCGACGCCGAGCTTGTAGTCGATCGGCGCGCCGTCGACCGTCGCGCTGCCGAAGCGCGCGTCGAGCTCGCGCTGCCAGTGCGGCCCCGGGCCGAGCTCGTATTTCGGCTTGACCGACGGGTCGGGCGGCGCGGGCGGGGCGGGCGGCACCTCGTCGTCGTGGGTCGGGACGGTCGCGGCGGCCGCCACCGTCGCCTTGGCGAGGATCTCCTGGCTGTCGCACGGATCGGACTCGTTGGCGTGCTCGACCGGCCCCGGGCACAGCACCTTGGCGATCGCATCGTCGAGATCGTCGGCGCGCGCGGTGGACGCAGCGAGCGCGAGCGCGAGCGCGAGCCCCAGCGTGATTCGCATGAGGCCACAGCTACGCCTGCGCTCGCGCGGAGTCCCGTTAAGGCTTTCGGTCGATCCTTACGAGTTCGTTATGAGCTATCACCGGCGCGTGGCGCTCTCGCTGTCGGTCAATCTCAACAAGGTCGCGCTGCTCCGCAACTCGCGCGGCGGCACCAACCCGTCGCCCCGCGTCGCCGGCGCGTGCTGTCTCGACCACGGCGCGTACGGCCTCACGCTGCACTGGCGCGCCGACAACCGCCACACCCGGCAGGACGACGTGCGCGCGCTGCGCGAGCTGTGCCGCGAGCGCGGCAAGGAGTTCAACCTCGAGGGCGACGATCGCGCCGAGCTGATCGCGCTCGCCGACGAGCTCGCGGTCACCCAGTTCACGCTGGTGCCGGTGCGGCCCGGCGAGGTCACGAGCGATCACGGCTGGGACCTGCCGCGCCAGCACGACGTCGTCGCGCCGATCGTCGCGCGGCTCAAGGCCAAGGGCATCCGCACCGCGGTGTTCGTCGATCCGATCCCCGAGATGATGGAGCACGTCGCGAAGACCGGGGTCGATCGCGTCGAGATCTACACCGAGCCCTACGCCGCGGCGTGGGGCACGCCGCAGCTGATGCACGAGCTCGAGCGCGTCCACCAGACCGCGCAGGCGGCGCTCGCGCACGGCATGCGGGTGAACGCCGGCCACGACCTCGATCTGCGCAACACGCCGCTGCTCGCCCGCCAGGTGCCCGAGATCGTGGAGGCCTCGATCGGCCACGCGCTGCTGTGCGACGCGCTGTACCTCGGCCTGGGCGAGTCGGTCGAGCGCTATGTCCGCGCCTGCCGTGGCGAGGCGACCGACGCTCCCGTCACGCGGTGAGACGGTCGCGCGGCTCGCCGCGTCCATCCGGCATGCAACGCTGGATGCTCGCGGCGGCGCTCGCGATGGCGTGCGCGCGCGCGCACGACCGGCCGCCCGCCGGCCCCGACGATGCGGCGATCGGCGCAACCGCCGGCGACGCGAGCTCGCCCGACGCCGCGCCCGGCGACGCGCAGCAGGTCGCGATGCCCGACGCCTGCGCGTGGTGGTGCGGGCTCACCGGCACGGTGAACCTGACCTACGAGGTCAGCGAGGCCGACTGCGAGTACGACTTCGCCGATGGCGCGAGCTCCAAGGGCAGCGCGGGCATGGCGATCGTCGTCACCGGCACCGCGCCGGATGGGCTGATCGCCGACATGAAGATGGCTGGCCTCGATTTCGGCACGGTCCCGGTCGAGCCCGACGGCACGTGGACGCTGTCGCTCGACACCGGGGTCAGCACGACCGAGGCGGAGGGCCGGATCGACGGTCTGACCATGACCGCGTCGGTCGTGCATGATGAGACCGATTACGATCTGTCGTGCCCGCACATGACGGGCACCGCGCCGTGAGTTTCGGCTAGGATTACCGGATGCGCGCGCTCTGGGTCGTCGTGATGCTGGCGGTGGCGGCTCCGGCCGGCGCGCAGTCGTTCAACATCAGCTTCGGCCAGACCAGCGACCCGCCGTCGGCGAGCTACGCGGCCGCCGGCGCGGCGGGCACGTGGAACGCGGTGAGCGGCGTGGCCGGCCCGGAGTATGCGCTGGTCACGATCGATGGCTCGGCGAGCCAGGTCGTGGTCAGCCAGCAGCCGACCACCACGGTGATCGCCACCTCGGATCCGTCGGTGACCGGCGACGACGCGAAGCTGCTCGACCACGGCCTGGTGACCTCCAGCGCCGAGACCTGTCTGATGTTCAGCGGCATGGCGCCCGGGACCTACGAGGTCCTGATCTACGCGTGGCTGCCGGACGAGCCGACCGTCAAGTCGCGGACGCGGCAGGACGAGGCGCCCTCGACGATCGATGTCGGCGGCGCATGGACCGGCTCGCACGCCGCGGGCGTGACCTACGCGCGCTACGTCGTGACGGTCGACTCGAGCGGCAACCTGCCGGCGCACTCCGGGCTCGCGCCGGACATGCCGAGCGCCGCGCTCAACGGCATCCAGATTCGCCCGCTCGATTCGATCGGCGCCGACGCCGGCATGCAACCCGATGCCGCAGGCTCGAACCAGGAGACCGGCGATGCGGGCACGACGA
>DATJAE010000040.1:0-42817 GCA_035516595.1 Kofleriaceae bacterium
GCGACCTCGCGCCGCGCACGCGCGCGCTGCTCCACTCGTGGAAGAAGGTCCACATCCCGTTCTCGGTCGTGCTGCTCGTGACCATGCTGGTGCACATCGCGCTCGCGCTCAAGCTCGGGTAACCGCGCCCTGCCCCGGTGCTACCTCGCCGGTTCGGCCGGGCGAGCGTATCTCTGAGGCATGAGGACCGTGGCGGAGGTCGTGGCGCTGCTCGTGATCACCGGCGCTTCCGGCGCGCTGGTCACGCTGCTGCTCCGCCACGGCCAGCGCGCCGAGCGCTCGGAGCGCAGGTACTCCGAGGTGTTCCACGCCAGCCCGATCCCGCTCGCGCTCACCGAGCTGGCGAGCGGGATGTACGTCGAGGTCAACCACGCGTTCACCAAGCTGGTCGGCTACAGCCGCGACGAGCTGCTCGGTCGGACCGGCGCCGAGCTCGCGATCCACCGCCGCGAGGAAGGCACCAAGCTGACGCGCCGGCTGCGCCGCGCCGGGCTGATGCACGACGTGCGCCGGCAGATCCGCCGCAAGGATGGTGCGCTCCGCGACGTCGATTACGGCTCGGTGCTGCTCGATCTCGACGGCGTACCGCACAGCCTGTCGACCATCATCGACGTCACCGCGCGCCTGGAGGCCGAGCGCGACGCGCGCGAGAGCGAGGACAAGGTGCGGCAGGTCGAGGAGCAGATGCGCGAGGCCGCCAAGCTCGAGTCGCTCGGCCGGCTCGCCGGCGGCGTCGCGCACGACTTCAACAACCTGCTCGCGGTGGTGTCTACCAACGCGTCGCTGCTCGCGTCGTCGCTGGCGCCCGGCGAGGATCGCGAGCTGGTCGACGAGATCGCCACCTCGGTCACGCGCGGGGTCGGGCTCACCCGCCAGCTGCTCGCGTTTTCGCGCAAGGAGGCGATCGAGCCGGTCGTGCTCGATCCCAACGCGATCGTGGGCGAGACCGGCAAGATGCTCGGCCGCACGCTCGGTGCGCACGTCAAGCTGGTCACGCGGCTGGATCCCGCGCTCGGCCGCGTGCGGATCGACGCCGGCTACATGTTCCAGATCGTGATGAACCTCGCGGTCAACGCGCGCGATGCGATGCCGCGCGGCGGCGAGCTCGCGATCGAGACCCGCAACAGCGGCGACGAGGTGATGATCGCGGTCCACGACACCGGCAGCGGCATGCCCGACGACGTCCGCGCGCGCATCTTCGAGCCGTTCTACACGACCAAGCCGGTCGGCCAGGGCACCGGCATGGGGCTCGCCGTGGTGCACGGCATCGTCGAGCAGGCCGGCGGCCGGATCGCGGTCGAAACCGCGGTCGGCGTGGGCACGACCTTCGCGATCTACCTGCCGCGCGTCGAGGCGCCGGTCGTCGTGGCCGCGCCGCGCACGCCGGCGGCGCGCGCCGGCAGCGAGACCGTGCTGGTGGTCGACGACGACCCGCAGGTGCGCAAGGCGATCTCTCGCGCGCTTCGCCAGAACGGCTACGTCGTGCTCGAGGCCTGCGATGCGCAGACCGCGCTCGAGGTCCTGGGCGCGGGCGAGGTCGACCTGCTGCTCACCGACGTCGTCATGCCCGGGATGGACGGACGCGAGCTCGCCGTCGCCGCGCGCGAGGTGTGCCCGCGGCTCGGGGTCATCCTCGCCACCGGGTACAGCGACGACGACCTCGTGCGGCGCGCGGTGCGCGGCGGGCTCGAGCTGCTCGAGAAGCCGTTCCCGATGCAGACGCTCGCCGGCAAGGTCCGCGCCGTGCTCGACCGCCGCGCGGCCTAGCGAACCACCATGCCGTAATAGCCGTGATGCCAGTAATGCGGATGGCGCGGTCCACGCGTCTCGACGAAGCAGCCGCTCAGCGTCCCCGCGATCACCGCGATCAGCGTGGTGCCTGCGATCATGCGTAGGATCTTCATGGCGTTTCTCCTTTCGCTGATCCGGAATAGAGCAAGGTCCAGACCAGCACGCGTAGATCGCGAACATCGCGAGCTCTCTCGTGTGGCAGATCCCGATCGGCGAGATCCGCAGGAACCGTGCTGCGAGAGCTGCAGAGCGCCGATCAGGTGAGATCGACCTTGATGTAGGTCGGCGGCGGCTGGGCCTGGGCCTGGGCCGCCGCGGCCTGCTGGGCCGCCGCGCCGCCGCCGCCGCCCCTCCCGCCCATCATCATCATCATCATCATCATCGTGGTCGGATCCATCTGGTTGCTGTTGTTCTGACCGAGCGATGCGATCGATTGCGTGAGCTGCTGGAGCATCATCAGCATCTGGTCGTCGGTGGAGCTGTCTCCCGCGACGGTCGTCGTCCCGCCCGAAACGGTGGCGAGCGCGGCCGGGTCGATCGACGCGAACGTGGGGTCGTTGGACGCCATGGCTACATCTCCTGGTGGATGCTCCCGGCAAGAGCACCGGGCGTGCCAGCAGTTGAGGCCATGGTGATCGCGGTTGACAGCACCGTCACCCTGGGGAGGCGCGGCGCGACTTGCTCCCCCCGGTAGGCGTCTGCCCCGGCCGATCGTCAGCCGGCTTACGACATCCTTAATTGGCCGCGTTCCCGCCGAGGTTTCACCGTCACGCCATGCGCGCGCTGATCGTCGCGGTCGTGCTGGTGGGGCGGGTGGCCGCGGCCGACGGCGTGTGGGGCGTCGAAGCGCCGTTCGCGCTGGGTACCGCGGCCGAGCAAGGCCCGCACGCGACGGTCGGCGGTCACCTGGGGGCGTCGTACGCGACCGACCGGGTGCTCCTGGTGGGCGGCGGCGCCGAGTGGACGCTGATCCCCGGGGTCGGGACGATGCCGCAGGCCTGGCTCACCACCGGGCTCGCGCTACCGAGCCGCGGCGTGATCGTGGCGTACGCCGGTCCATCGCTGCGGTTCTACGATCTGCTCGCCGATCGCGACAGCGGCGCGCGGTTCGCGCTCGCAGGAGAGCTCGGCGTGCGCGCGCTGCTGCTTCACCGGCACTCGCGCGGCAAGCCGGTGAGCGTCGGCGTGTACCTCCGCGGTGACGCGCCGCTGGTCGGAGGCATCCCGTGGACCGCGAGCCTGTGCCTGGTCGTCGGGCCCGAGATGCCGCTCTGACCCGGCGCATGGCGTCGTCGAGTGGTCGACGTGGTCGAGCGGGCACGGGCACGCGCACGGGCGCACCGACGGGAACGATCGGTAACGCGACATGGCTTCACGCCGGGATGCCGACCGCCGCGCCGCGCGCGTCGGAGTCGCGAGCACGTCGCACGTGCCGCCGGTGCGCGCGCTGGTCGTGCCGCCGATCGTTGGACCCCCAAGCGATCCTGCGGGGGTCGGTCGTGACCGTGCATCGCCGCGTTCCGTGAGGTCAACCTATAGGTAAAGTCACGCGAGATGTTGTAGGCTGATCGAGCGAGGCGTGAGGGGGAACCACGACACCCACGATCACGCGTTGATCGCGAAGCTCGGCGCGATCGCGTGCGCGATCCCGATCGCACACGTCGTCGAGATCATGCGGCCGCTGCCGGTCGAGGCGATCGGCCACGCGCCGGCCTTCGTGCGCGGGCTCGCCGTGATCCGCGGCGCGCCGACCCCGGTGGTCGACACCGCGCGCCTGCTCGGCGTCGCGGGCGAGGTCACCCGGCGCTACGTCGTGGTGCGCGCCGGTGCGCGCACGGTCGCGCTCGCGTTCGACGACGTGGTCGACGTGCGTCCGATCGCGCGCGCCGAGCTCGCCGCGCTGCCGCCGCTCGTGCGCGGCGCCACCGCCGAGGCGGCGGCCGCGCTCGCGGTCTCCGACGCCGGCCTGCTGGTGCTGCTCGAGGCCGCGCGCGCGATCCCGCCGGAGCTGTGGCGCTCGCTCGAACGAGGTGCGCGATGAGCCCGTCGGTGCCACCCGAGGCGCTCCACCGGTTCGCGCGCGCGATCGAAGCGCGGTTCGGCATGCGCGTCCACGACCGGCCGGCCGCGATGGCGGAGGTGCTCGCGCGCCGCGCGGACGGCCACCGCGAGACGATCGACGCCTACCTGCGGCGGCTCGACACCGGGGCCGCCGACGAGCTGCGCGCGCTCGCCGCCGAGGTCAGCGTGGGCGAGACCTACTTCTTCCGCCACGTCGAGCAGTGCCACGCGTTCGCCGACCTCCTGCCCGAGCTGGTCGCCGCGTACGGCGCGCCGCGCGTGCTGTCGGCCGGGTGCTCGACCGGCGAGGAGCCGTACACGCTCGCGATGATCGCGCACGAGCGGCTCGCGGCGGCGCGCGCGGTCGCGATCTGCGGCATCGACGTCAATCCGCTGGCGCTCGCGCGCGCCCGGGCGGGGCGGTACTCGCGGTGGGCGCTGCGCGCGACGCCGATCGCGTCCGAGCAGCGCTGGTTCGCGCCCGACGGGCGCGACCGGGTGCTGGCGCCCGAGCTGCGCCGCGCGGTCACGTTCGAGGAGGCCAACCTGTTCGACGATGCGCCGTGGGCGAGCCAGCCCTGGCACGTCGTGTTCTGCCGCAACGTGCTGATGTACTTCGCGGACGATCGCGGGCGAGCGCTCGTCGATCGGCTGGTCGGGGCGCTCGCGCCGGGCGGCTACCTGTTCCTCGGCCACGCCGAGGCGCTGCGCGATCGCCCGGGCGATCTCGAGCTGTGCCACAGCCACGGCACGTTCTATTACCGGCGCGGCGGCGGCCCGAGGCCGGCCCGCGAGCGCCCCGCCGGCGTCGGGTTCCCGCAGCTGCCGCCCGCGCACGACGATCGCTGGTTCGGCGAGATCGCCGCGGCGACCGGCCGGGTCAACGCGATGGTCGCGAGCGCGCTCGCCGCCGCACCGCCCCCGCCGGATCGGCTGGAGCCGATCCGCGCGCTCGTGCGCGCCGAGCGCTTCGCCGACGCGCTGGCCGCGCTCGCGGCGCTGCCGGCCGAGCTCGCACGGTGCGGCGACGCGCTGCTGCTTCGCGCGGTGGTCGCGACCCAGATCGACACGCCCGCGGCCGCCGCGGCGATGTGCAACGAGCTGCTCGCGACCGGCGCGCACGCGGCGAGCGCGCACTACCTGATCGCGATCTGCCGCGACAATGCCGGGGACGCCGCGGGGTCCGCGCACCACGCCGAGCGCGCGCTGGCGTGCGATCCCACGTTCGCGATGGCGAGCGTCCAGCTCGGCTTCCTCGCCCGCCGGCGCGGCGAGCGCGCCGCCGCGGCGCAGCACCTCGCGCGCGCGATCGACCTGCTCGACCGCGACGACGAGGCGCGGATCGCGCTGGTCGCCGGCGGGTTCGGCCGCGCCGCGCTGCTGGAGCTGTGCCGGAGCGAGCTCGCGCGGCTCGGAGGGCGGCGATGACCGACCGCGCCGCCGAGCTGCGCGCCGCGTTCGACCGCGGGTTCGCCGAGCCGGTGCGCGGGCCGCGCGGCGCGACGCGCGACGTGCTGCGCGTGCGGGTCGGCGGGCAGCCGCACGCGATCGAGCTCGCCGAGGTCGCCGCGCTGCACGTCGATCGCCGGGTGGTCGCGCTGCCCACCCGGGCGCGCGAGCTGCTCGGCGTGGTCGCGATCCGCGGGGCGATCCTGCCGGTCTACGACCTGCGCGCGGTGCTCGGGCTCGACCCCGCCGGTCCACCGCGCTGGGTGATCGCGCTCGCTGCGGCGGCGGTCGCGGTCGCGCTCGACGGCTTCGAGGGCCTCGTGCGCACCGCCGCCGCGCCGATCGCGCGCGGCGAGGGCCGGTTCGTGCGCGGCGCGCTCGCCCTCGACGGGGCGATGCTTCCGGTGATCGATCTCGCGGCGGTGGCGAGCACGCTCGCGCGGCGCTGGACAAAGGAGCCATAGATGTCGGGACGCTGGACGTTCGGTCAGAAGATCGCCGCGGGCTTCGCGGTCACCGCGATCGCGCTGGTGATCGTCGCCGTCGCCGGGTACCGCAGCGCGCGCTCGCTGATCCGCACCGACGAGCTGGTCGCGCACACCATGGCGACGCGCCGCCAGATCGCCGAGCTGCTCGTCCAGCTGATCAACGCGGAGACCAGCCAGCGCGGCTACGTGATCACCGGCATCGATAGCTTCCTCGAGCCGTACAAGGCCGCGCTGCCCGCGATCGACGCGGCCTATGGCCAGCTGCGCACGCTCACGGCCGACAACCCGGTCCAGCAGCAGAAGCTCGACGAGCTGCGCGCTCAGGTCGACCTCAAGCTGGACGAGCTCAAGCGCGTGATCGAGCAGCGCCGCACCACGCCGGCCGAGGCGACCGCGACGATCGCTGCCGGCGAAGGCAAGCAGGCGATGGACGCCGCGCGCCGGATCCTGAAGGAGATGGACGACGAGGAGGCGCGGCTGCTCCAGCTGCGCGCGGCCGAGGCCGAGGACGCCACCACGGTCACGACCGACGTGATCCTGTGGGGGGCGGTCGGCGCGGTCGTGCTCACGATCGTCATCGGCTGGCTGCTCACGCGCTCGCTCGGCTCGCAGATCGGCGGCGCCGCGCGCAACATGAAGACCTCGGCGACCGAGCTCCAGGCCGCGGCGAACCAGCAGGCGAGCGGCGCGAGCGAGCAGGCCACCGCGATGACCGAGATCGCGACGACGATCAACGAGCTGCTCGCGACCTCGCGCCAGATCGCGGACAGCTCGCAGCGCGTCGCCCAGATCGCGAACGAGACCGCGAGCACGGCGCGTGCCGGCGCCGCGACGGTCGCGCGCGGCAACGACTCGGTCGCGCAGGTGCGCCGGCAGGTCGATCTCATCGTCGGCCACATGGTCGAGCTCGGCAAGAGGTCGCAGCAGGTCGGCGCCGTGCTCGACATCGTGTCGGAGCTGGCCGAGCAGACCAACATCCTCGCGATCAACGCGACGATCGAGGCAGCCGGCGCCGGCGAGCTCGGCCGGCGGTTCGGCGTGGTCGCCGACGAGATCCGCAACCTCGCCGATCGCGTCGGCGCCTCGACCAAGGAGATCCGCACGATGATCGAGGACGTGCGCGGCGCGGTGAACACGACGGTGATGGCGACCGAGGCCGGCAGCAAGGCGGTCGATGCCAGCGCCGGCCAGGTCGCCGAGATGGCCTCGTCGTTCACCCACATCGCGAGCCTGGTCGCGACCACGACCGACGCCGCGCGCGAGATCGAGCTGTCGACCAAGCAGCAGGCCACCGCGGTCGAGCAGGTCAACGTCGCGATCACCAACGTCGCGCAGGCGACCCGCGAGAGCGAGGCGAGCGCGAGCCAGACCCTGCAGACCTCCGCGCAGCTCACGACGCTGTCCGGCGAGCTGCTTCAGATCGTGCAGTCGAGCTGATGGCGCAGGATCCGTACAAGTACTTCCGGATCGAGGCCGCCGAGCTCGTCGGCGAGCTCGCGCAGGGCTTGCTCGACCTCGAGAAGCGCGGCGATGCCGCGCTGGTCGCGCGCCTGCTCCGCCACGCGCACACGCTCAAGGGCGCCGCGCGGATCGTCAAGCACCGCACGCTCGCGGACCTCGCGCACGCGATGGAGGACGTGCTCGCGCCGCTGCGCGACGCGCCGGTGGCGCAGCGGCTCGATCCCGCGCTCGCCCTGGTCGATCGCATGACCGAGCAGCTCGCGTCGCTCGCCGTGGCCGCCGCGCCCGCGCCCGCGCCCGCCGCGCCCGCGGCCGCGGCGACCACCGACATCCCCGCGCTGCCCCGCTTCGATTCGCGCGGGATCGACGACGCGCTCGGCGGCCTGGCGTGGGTGCACGCGCTGATCGCCCGGATGCGCGCGACCGACGATCGGCGCGCGCTCGCGCGCCAGCTCGACCAGCTCGATCGCGAGCTGCGCGAGGTCCGGCGCGACGTCGAGCAGGTCCGGCTCGCGACGGCTGGCTCGATGTTCACCGCGCTCGAGCGCACCGCGCGCGATGCCGCGGTCGCGAGCGGCCGCCGGGTCGCGTTCGCGAGCGACGGCGACGCGGTCCGGCTCGACGCACAGGTGCTCGCCGCGCTGCACGGCGCACTGGTCCAGCTCGTGCGCAACGCGGTCGTCCACGGCATCGAACCGCCCGCCGAGCGCACCGCCGCCGGCAAGCCGGCCGAGGGCACGGTCGCGATCGCGGTGCGCTCGCTCGGCCGCCGCATCGCGGTGAGCTGCGAGGACGACGGCCGCGGCCTCGACATCGAGGCGATCCGGCGCGCGGCGACCCGGCGCGGCGACGTGATCGCCGGCGAGCTCGACGCTGCACACGCGTTCCGGCTGCTGCTGCGCGGCGGGATCTCGACCTCCCGCGAGGTGACCGAGCTCAGCGGGCGCGGCGTCGGGCTCGACGTCGTGCGCGACGCGGTGCACGGCCTGGGCGGCGAGATCACCGCGCGCACGCGGCCCGGCGGTGGCACCGCGATCACGCTGGCGGTGCCGGTGTCGGTCGCCGCGCTGCCGGTGATCGGCGTCGAGGCCGGCGGCCGGACCGCCGCGATCCCGCAGGCCGCGGTGCGCCGGGTCAGCCAGCTCGCGGCGGAGCAGCTGATCGCCGGCGGCGACGGCGTCGCGCTGCGGGTCGGCGACGCGGTGCTGCCGTGCGCGGCGCTCGCCACGCTGCTCGGCCACTCCACCGCGCCGCGCGGCATCGCGATCGTGGTCGACGGCGGCGACGGCGCCGCGGCGATCTCGGTCGATCGCGTGGTCGGACTCGACGACACGGTCGTGCGCGCGGTACCCGGTCACGCGCCGATCGACGCGATCGTGGGGGGCCTGGCGCTCGACGCCGAGGGCGAGCCGTACCCGGTGCTCGAGCCGCGTGCGCTGGTCGAGGCGGCGCGCGCCGCGCGTCCGATCGCGCAGGCCGAGCCGGCACGGCTCGCGCCGATCCTCGTGGTCGACGACTCGCTGACCACGCGCTTGCTCGAGCAGAGCATCCTCGAGTCGGCCGGGTTCGCGGTCGACGTCGCGGCCTCGGCCGAGGAGGCGCTCGACAAGCTGACACGCGCGAGCTACGCACTGGCGCTGGTGGATGTCGAGATGCCCGGGATGGACGGGTTCGCGCTGATCGGCGAGCTGCGCGCGCGACCCGAGCTCGCGCGGCTGCCCGCGATCCTCGTGACCTCGCGCGACGCTCCGGAGGATCGCAAGCGCGGTGCGGCGGTCGGCGCGCAGGGCTACGTGATCAAGAGCAGGTTCGACCAGGCCGAGCTGCTCGCGATGATCGATCGGCTGGTGCGCACGTGATCCGCGTGCTCGTGGTCGACGATTCGCTCACGGTGCGCCAGCGCCTGCGCGAGATCCTCGCACGCGATCCCGAGATCGAGGTGGTCGGCGAGGCCGGCGACGGCCGGCGCGCGGTCGAGCTCGCCGCCGCGTTGCGCCCCGACGTGATCACGCTCGACATCGTGATGCCCGACATGACCGGGCTCGCCGCGACCGAGCAGATCATGGCGCACCACCCCGCGCCGATCCTGATCGTGTCGTCGTCGTACAACCGCGGCGAGCTGTTCGACACCTACGCCGCGCTCGCCGCCGGCGCGGTCGACGTGCTCGACAAGGCGAGCGCCGGCGATCCGGACTGGGAGCGCACGTTCCTGTCGGCGGTGCGCCTGGTGGCGAAGATCAAGGTCATCACGCACCCGCGCGGGCGGCTCGGCGCGCTCGGCCGCGCGCGCGCCCCGTCGGCCGCGCCCGCGACGGTGCCGGCCTCGCCCCGCCAGACCGAGGTGATCGCGATCGGCGCCTCGACCGGCGGTCCGGCCGCGATCGCCGCCGTGCTCGGCGCGATGACCCCGGGCTTCCCGCTGCCGGTGCTGGTCGTGCTCCACATCGACGCGACGTTCGCCGGCGCGTTCGCCGACTGGCTCGCGACCCAGACCCGGCACCGCGTGCGGCTCGCGCGCGACGGCGAGCCGCTCGCCGCCGCGGCGGGCGAGGTGCTCCTCGCGCCGCCCGGCAGCCACCTGATCGCCCCGAGCGGCCAGCTCCGCCTGATCGCGACGCCGCCGCGCAACTTCTGCCGGCCGTCGATCGACGTGCTGTTCGAGTCGCTCGCCGCCGACTACGGCGCGCGCGCCGCGGCGTGCCTGCTCACCGGCATGGGGCGCGACGGCGCGGCCGGCCTGCTCGCGATCCGGCGCGCCGGCGGCACGACGATCGCGCAGGACGAGGCGACCTCCGTGGTCTACGGCATGCCGCGCGAGGCCGCCCTGCTCGGTGCGGTCGAGCGCGAGCTGCCGCTCGGCGAGATCGGCCGCGCGCTCGATGCGCTGCGCAAGGAGCGGCGATGACCGCGGTGCTGGTCGTCGACGACAGCCTGACGGTCCGCATGGATCTCGTGGGCGCGCTCACCGCCGCGAACCTCGAGGCCGTGCCGGCCGCCACGCTCGCCGAGGCGCGTGCGCAGCTGCGCGACCGCGAGATCGCGCTGGTCATCCTGGACGTGCGCTTGCCCGACGGCGACGGGCTCGAGCTGTTGCACGAGCTGCGCAGCGATCCGGATCCAGCGCGCGCCGCCCTGCCGATCCTGATGCTGTCGAGCGAGGCGGACGTCGCCGATCGCATCCGCGGGCTCCAGACCGGTGCGAACGACTACGTCGGCAAGCCCTACGACACCGGCTTCGTGATCGCGCGGATCCGCCAGCTGATCGCGGCGCCCGCCGAGGCCGAGCTCGTGCTGGTGATCGACGACAGCGCGACGTTCCGCAGCGAGCTGGTCGACACCCTCTCGCGCGCGGGTTACCAGGCGGTCGCGGCCGCGTCGGGCCACGACGGCCTGCGGCTCGCCGCCGATCGCCGGCCCGGCGCGATCATCGTCGACGGCGTGATGGCCGACATGCGCGGCGAGCTGGTGATCCGCCGGATCCGACTCGATCCGGCGCTGCGCGCCACGCCGTGCCTGCTGCTCACCGGCTCCGACGACGCCGCCGCCGAGGTCCACGCGCTCGACGCCGGCGCCGACGCGTTCGTGCGCAAGGACTCGGACGTCGAGATCGTGATGGCGAGGTTCGCCGCGATGATGCGCGGCGCGCGCGGCGTGGTGTCGGCCGAGGCGGCGAGCGTGCTCGGCCCCAAGCGCATCCTCGCGGTCGACGACAGCGTCACGTTCCTGCGCGCGATCGCCGAGCAGCTCCAGGACGACGGCTACGACGTCGTGCAGGCGTCGTCGGGCGAGCAGGCGATCGAGCTGCTCGTGGTCCAGCCGGTCGACTGCATCCTGCTCGATCTGGTCATGCCCGGGCTGTCGGGGATCGAGACCTGCCGGCGGATCAAGGCGGCGCCGGCGCTGCGCGACACGCCGCTCGTCGCGCTCACCGGCCAGGACGGCCGCGACGCGATGATCGAGGCGTTCGGCGCGGGCGCCGACGACTTCGTGTCCAAGACCGCAGGCCGCGAGGTGCTGTCCGCGCGGGTCAAGGCGCAGATCCGGCGCAAGCAGTTCACCGACGAGGTTCGCCAGGTTCGCGAGCGCCTGCTGCGCAGCGAGCACGAGGCCGCGGAGGCGCGCGCCGCCAAGCAGCTCGCCGAGACCCGCGCCGCGCTCGCCGAGAAGCTCGAGCGCAGCAACGCCGAGCTCGCCGCCGCCAACCGCGAGCTCGAGGCGTTCAGCTACTCGGTGTCGCACGACCTGCGCGCGCCGCTGCGCAGCATCGAGGGCTTCAGCCAGGCGCTGCTCGAGGATCACGGCGCGGCGCTGCCGCCGGGCGCGCGGAGCTACCTCGACCGGATCCGCGCCGGCGCGCAGCGCATGAGCGAGCTGATCGACGACCTGCTCCGGCTATCGCGCGTGACCCGCGCCGACATGCGGCGCGAGCCGACCGACCTGTCGGCGATGGTGAGCGCGGTGATCGGCGAGCTGCGCCGCGGCGATCCCGCGCGCGAGGTCGAGATCGCGATCCAGTCCGACGTGCACGCGGTCGCCGACCGGCGGCTGGTCAAGATCACGCTCGAGAACCTGCTCGGCAACGCGTGGAAGTTCACGTCGAAGACGGCGTCGGCGCGCATCGAGTTCGGCGCGCGGCGCGACGCCGGCGAGCAGGTGTTCTACGTGCGCGACAACGGCGCGGGGTTCGAAATGAAGTACGCCGAGCGGCTGTTCGGCGCGTTCCAGCGCCTGCACTCCGACAAGGACTTTCCCGGCACGGGCATCGGGCTCGCGACCGTGCAGCGCATCGTGCTGCGCCACGGCGGGCGGATCTGGGTCGAGGCCGCGCCCGGAAGCGGCGCGACGTTCCAGTTCACGCTGCCCCACGAAGGAGGCTGGTGATGCCGGGCGGCAAGCTGCGCGTGCTGGTCGCGGAGGACACCGCGGATGACTTCGATCTGTTGATGCGCGCGCTGCGCCGCGGCGGCTACGAGGTCGAGGCGCGCCGGGTCGACACCGCCGAGGACTTCCACGCCGCGCTGCACGCGCAGCCGTGGGACATCGTGTTCTCGGACTGGGCGATGCCGTCGTTCACCGCGCCCGACGCGCTCGCGATCGTCCACGCGTCGCACCTCGACCTGCCGTTCATCATCGTGTCGGGCACGGTCGGCGAGGAGGCCGCGGTCGAGGCGCTGCGCAACGGCGCGCACGACTTCCTGATCAAGACCCGGCTGACCCGGCTGCCGGTCGTGGTCGACCGCGAGCTGCGCGACGCCGCGTCGCGCCGCGAGCGCGGGCGCATGCAGGAGCAGCTGATGATCTCGGACCGCATGGCGTCGGTCGGCATCCTCGCCGCGGGCGTCGCGCACGAGATCAACAACCCGCTCGCCGCGGTGCTCGCGAACCTCGACATGGCGCTCGCCGACCTCGACGCGATGCCGGGCGTGGACGACGCCGGCCGGGTCAACCTGCGCGACGAGCTGAGCGACGCGCGCAGCGCGGCCGAGCGCGTGCGCCACATCGTGCGCGACCTGCGGATCTTCTCGCGCAGCGAGGACGAGCGGCGCGGCCGGGTCGACGCCGAGAAGGTGATGGAGTCGACCCTGCGCATGGCGTCCAACGAGATCCGCCACCGCGCGCGGCTGGTGCGCGACTACCAGCGCAGCCTGCCGCCGCTCGACGCCAGCGAGGCGCGGCTCGGCCAGGTGTTCCTGAACCTCGTGGTCAACGCGGCGCAGGCGTTGCCGGACGGCCGGGCCGACAAGAACGAGATCCGCGTGTCGATCCATCGCGACGGCGCGCGCGCGCGGATCGAGATCGCCGACACCGGGCCGGGCATTCCGCCCGACGTGATGACCCGGCTGTTCACGCCGTTCGTCACGACCAAGCCGGCCGGCGTGGGCACCGGGCTCGGCCTGTCGATCTGCCACCGCATCGTGACCAGCCTGGGCGGCGAGATCACGGTCGACACCAGGCTCGGCGGCGGCACGCGGTTCACCGTGTGGCTGCCGTTCGCGGCGAGCGACGACGACGTCGCGACCACGCTGCCGATCCCGCTGCGCCACGCGACCCGGCGCGGCCGCGTGCTGATCGTCGACGACGAGCCGATGATCGCCCGCGCCGTGCAGCGCGCGCTCGCGGTCGATCACGAGCTCCACGCCGTGCTGCGCGGTGCCGAGGCGCTCGCGCTGATCGAGCGCGGCGAGCGGTTCGACGTCATCGTGTGCGACCTGATGATGCCGGAGATGACCGGGATCGACGTCCACGACGCGATCGCGGCGATCGCGCCCGATCAGGCGCGCTCGATCATCTTCCTGACCGGCGGCGCGTTCACGCCGCGCGCGCGCGAGTTCCTCGATCGCACGGACAACCCGCACATCGAGAAGCCGTTCGACCCGGCGTTCCTGCGCGCGCTGATCAACGATCGGGTGCGCTGAGCCCGGGTGCTTCCGCAACGCGACCTCGCGGTCACGGAGATCGGGCGGATGCGCGCCGACCGTGCAGGTCGAAGCTCGGCGGCACGAGGTACCATCCGCCCATGGCAAGGCTCGTGTTCGGGATGTCGCAATCGCTCGACGGCTATGTCGACGACGCGGCGGGTACGCTGTGCATGCCGCCGCCGGGCCCGGCGGTGTTCCGTCACTTCATCGACGTGATCGCCGGTCACGCCGGCGCCATCTACGGCCGGCGCATCTACGAGGTGATGCGCTACTGGGACGTCGAACGGCCGGAGTGGGGCGTGGCGGAGCGCGAGTTCGCCGCCGCCTGGCAACGCCAGCCGAAATGGATCGCGTCGCGCACGCTCGCGTCGGTCGGGCCGAACGCGACGCTGATCCGCGGCGACCTCGACGCGTTCGTGCGCGATCTGAAGGCGACGGTCGACGGCGAGCTCGACGTCGCCGGGCCCGAGCTCGCGGCCGCCGTGGCGCCGCTGATCGACGAGTACCGGCTCTACTTCAGGCCTTACGTGCTCGGCGGCGGCAAGCCGTACTTCGCCGGCGCGCGGCCGCCGCTGCGCCTGGTCGCCACCGACCGCATCGGCGAGGACGTGGTCCGGCTGACCTACGTCCCCGCGTGAGATCAAGCGCTCGCGATCTCGCCGGAAGGAGCCACCGCGCCCGAGGCCTTGCGCGCGACCACGCGATACGTGTTCGACCGCTTCGCGCGCGCCATGATCGGACCGAGCCCGTTGTCGAGGATGAGGCCCAGGATGATGAGCGGCGAGCCGAGCGTCCACGCCGCGACGCGCCAGATCGTCGCGAGCGCGCCGCGCTTGCGCCACGGCCAGTGGGTGGGCGGCGCGATCCGCGACAGCCATAAGTAGCTCGCGAAGAAGAAGTCGACCCGCTGGTGGGCGGCGCCGCGATGCCACGTGACCGGCTCGAAGCCGTGCTCGCGCAGGATCTTCTCGAGGTTGCCGACCGACAGCAGGTGCTGGTGCTGCGGCTGGAACCACGGCAGCCAGTAGCGGCGCAGCACGCGGCCGAGCCGGAACTCGGGATCCGGCACCTCGATCATCAGCGTGCCGCCGTCGGCCAGCGCGGTGCGGGCGGCGGCGATCTCCGCGCGCGGATCGAGCGTGTGCTCGAGGTAGTGGCTCATGCTGACCGCGTCGTAGCGCCCGGCGAGGTCGTGCGCGAGCGCGGGAAACAGCCCGCGGTACGCGGTGGTCACCCAGCCGCGGCGCTGTGCTTCCTCGATCGACTCGCCGAAGTCGAGGCCGTCGAACGTGGTGCCCGGCAGCTCGGCGCGAGCGGCCGCGCAGAAGTGGCCGTGGCCGGCGCCGACGTCGAGCCAGCGCTTGGGCTGGGCGATCGCGCGCACCATCTTCGCGCGCGCGATGTACGGCGCGACGCCGAACGCGAAGATGAACTCCATGCCGTCCTCGCCGAGCCCGTCGTAGAAGTCCTTGTAGTAGAAGTCGAGGCCGGCGAGCGACAGCCGCGGGTTCTGGAACACGTGGCCGCAGCGCTTGCAGCGCTCGAGCGTGAACGTCCCGGGCTTGTGCTGGAGCAGGTCCGGGCTGCGCACCAGCACCGCGAGCTCGCGCGCGTCGCAGATCGGGCAGGTCTCGCGCCGCGGCTCGAAGAACCGCGCCGTCCCGCCCTCGAGCTCGTGCGCGTAGGCCGCGCGCTTGTCCGAGATGTCGACCCGGCGACCGAGCGCGGTGCGCACGACCAGCACCACCTCGATCGGGATGCGCAGCAGCGTGACGACCGGCAGGTCGCGCGGGTGCAGCCGCGTGCCGGCGAGCGCGAGCGCGGGCTGGAGCTGCCACGCGCCGAACGCGATCGCAGCGGGGATCGGGCAGTAGACGAAGCCGATCGCGATCAGGATCCACATGATCGGCAGGACCGCGAGCACGACCGGCACCGACGGGCCGAGCATCGCGCGCAGCACCTGGAAGCGCAGCGCTGGATCGGCGGGCCGCGCGTGCTCGTCGGGCGCGATCGCGACGTCGGCGCTGCCGAAATGCTTGAGCCGGGTCGCGATCCGCGCGAACGCCGCCTCGTCGGCCGGCGCGCCATGGAGCTGTGCGCGCGCGATCACGTCGGCCGACGCGACCACGGCGTGCACCGCGGTGCGGCCGGGCGCGAGCTTGTCGAGGCGATAGCGCTCGGGATCGACCAGCTGGAGCAGCGACATCGCGCGGATCGCCGGCAGATCGCGCGGCACGAGGTCGAGCACGTCGAGCTGGTTGGTCCGCATGTACGCGCTCGCGGCGCGCAGCGTGGCATCGCCGACCGTCACGCCGGGCGCGGCGATCACCTGGTGGGTCGGCGGCTGGTCGGAGGGATGCAGCACCGGCAGCCCGCCGGCGCGGCCGCGCATGCGCAGCGCGTCGACGAGCAGCAGCGCGATGATCGCGTACATCACGTAGGTCATGCCAGCGCCTCCAGCAGGCGGGCCGCGGCCGGCGCACCGCCCGCGGCGACAAAGCTCGCCCGCACGCGCTCGGCGGCGGCGCGAAACTCCGGTTCGCCGCGCACGCGGCGCACCGCGGCGCGCAGCTCGTCGGGCTGCACCCGGCCGAACTTGACGCGCAGCCCGGCCCCCGCCGCGACGACCTGATCGGCGACGATCGGCTGGTCGTCCTTGATCGGCGCGATCACGAGCGGCACGCCATGGGCGAGCGCCTCGCACGTCGTGTTGTGACCGCCGTGGCAGACCACCGCGTCGACGTGCGGCAGCAGCGCGAGCTGCGGCACGAACGTGCGGACCAGGAAGCTCGCCGGCGCGCCGCTCGCCATGCCGTCGGGCGCGACCAGCACGGTCTGGTGCGGCTCGTCGCCCAGCGCCGCGATCGCGGTCTGGTAGAACCGGCCGCTCGCCTCGGCGTTGACCGTGCCCATCGACACCAGCACGCACGGCCGGCGCAGCTGATCGAACGGGAACGCCGCGCGCTCCGGCCGATCGTGGATCGACGGGCCGACGAAGCGGTAGTGCTGGGGAAACCGATCGCGCGGGCCGACCAGCGCCTCGGTGGTGAACGCGATCACCAGGTGCGGCGAGATCTCGGCGAAGTCCGCCGGAGCGAGCCCGGCGTCGCGCTCGAGCCCGGCGATCAGCTCGCGGTGCCATTGCTTGACCGCGGGCAGGCCTGCGAGCGGATCGATCACGCCGGCCGAGGTGGTCGCGAGCGTGGCCCACGGCACGCCGCGGCGGCGCGCGACCAGGCCGCCGGCCACCGCCTGCTGATCGACCGCGAGCACGTCGGGCGCGAATTCGGCGACCGCGGCGTCGATCCCCGGCAGCATCTGGCGCGCGAGCGGCGCCAGGAAGTCCTCCCACAGGAACTTGAGCGCCGCCGCGCCGCGCACCGCGCGAGCGCGATCGCTGACGTCCTGCGCGTGCGCCGGCTCGATCTGCTCGGGCAGCGGATAGAGCCGCGCGCCGGGCGGCAGCAGCGGCCGCACCTTGCCGGGGTGCGCGACCCACGCGACCTGGTGGCCGGCGGCCTCGAGGGCGCGCGCGACCGACACCGTCGGGTTGGTGTGGCCGACCAGCGGCGGCACGACGAACAGCACCCTCACCGCACGAACTCCACGACGCGCGCGCGGACCTCCGCGGTCGCTTCCCACAGGACGGAGTGCGTGCAGCCCGGCACGACCACGAGCGTACACGCCGGCAGGAGCCTGGCGAGCTGCTGCCCGCGCGCACGCACGTCGGAGCGCTCGCCGTACAGCGCGAGGGTCGGGCAGCGGATCGACGCGAGCTCGGCGTCGGTCACCGGCGGCGAGCCGCGCAGGTCGGCGACCAGCGACGTGCCCTCGACCAGCGCCTCGGCGGACCTCGCGAGCCGGTTGCGCTTGCGCTCGCTGTGGCGGCCGAGCCAGGCCTGGAACGACTCGGCGATCTTCGCATCGCGCGCCTCGCCGCGCAGGCCGAGCGTGCTCGCCATCTGCGCCGCCCAGCCGTCGGTGCCGTCGTGCGCGTCGATCAGCGCGAGCCGCTCGACCCGCGCCGGATGCGCCGCGGCGAGCGCGAGCGCGACCAGGCCGCCGAAGCTGTTGCCCACCACGGTCACCGGGCGGTCGATCGCGAGCGCGTCGAGCAGGGCGACGAGGTCCGCGACCAGGTCGGCGACCGCGTAGCCGCGCGGCGGGCGATCCGACATGCCGTGGCCGCGCAGGTCGTACAGCACGGCCTGACAGGTCTCCGCGATCGGGTTGGCGAGCGTGAAGTAGAAGCTCGACAGGTTGTCCATCACCAGGCCGTGGACGAACACCACGATCCGCCCGCCCGGCCGGCCGAGCCGCTGGACGTGATGGCGCACGCCGTTGGCGATGACGTCAGCCAAGGTGGGCCTCGATCGCCTCGGCGAGCCGGGCGCGCGCGTCGAGGTGCAGGTAGTGGCCGCCTGGCAGCACGAGGTGGCGCGCGTGCGGCAGCACGCGGGCGAGCCGCGCACCGGCCGGCGCGCACGCCGAGCGATCGCCGTAGGCGAGCAGGGTCGGCGCGGTCACGCGCGCGAGCTCGGCGTCGCCCGGATCCGGCTCGCGGCGAACGTCGTCGAGCAGGCTCGACTCGAGCACGAGCCGCTCGATCGACTTGACCAGCCGCTCGGCCTGGCGGCGGCCGCCGGCGACCGCCTCGCGCAGCGGCGCGGGGAGCGCGTCGAGCAGGCGCGCCGGCAGGCCGTCGCCCGCGAGGAACGACGCCATCTCGAGCGCACTCGACGGCGGCAGCGGCGCCTCGACGATCGCGAGCCGGCGCACCCGCGCGGGGTGCTCGCGCGCGAAGCGCAGCGCGACCAGGCCGCCCCAGCTGTGGCCGACCAGATCGAACGGCTCGCGCAGGTCGCCGGCGACCGCGGCGAGATCGCCCGCGAGCGTCGCGGTGTCGAACCCGCCGGCGGCGCGCTCGCTGCGGCCGTGGCCGCGCAGGTCGTACATCCTGACGCGGTGGCCGCGCGCGAGCTGCGGCGCGGCGGTGAAGTACCACGACGCCAGGCTGCCGATCAGCAGGCCGTGGATCATCACGACCGCGGGACCCTCGCCGAGCTCCTGGACGTGAACGGTCCGGCCGCCCGCCGCTACGAGCGGCATGACGCGATGAACTCCACGAGCTCTCCGACGGTGAGCGCGATGATCTGGTCGAGCTCCTTGTTCGAGATCCAGCCGACGAAGTCGACGCTCGCGCCGTAGTGCTGCTGCAGCTTCTCGGCGAGCGCGACGAACTCGATGCTCTCGAGCTCGAGATCGCCGTTGAACGACGTCTCCAGCGTGATCGGGCCGGTGACCAGCAGCTCGTCGCCGGCGACCTCGACGATCAGCCGCTCGACCACGCGCAGGATCTCGGCGCGATCGGGCGTCACCTCGGCCTCCGCGTCCACGCGATCACGTGATCGCCGTCGCGCGCGGTGTCGACCGTGTACTCGCCGATCGCGAGGCGGTCGCCGTCCTTGGCGCGAACCTCGAGCTGCTTCGGATCGGTGATCCCGGTGCCGCGCGCCTTGGCGACCGCCTCCTTCGCGGCCCACAGCCGGGTCAGCCACTCGTCGCCGCTGCCCAGCGCGAGCTCGGCCGGCGTGTAGGCGATGTCGGCGAACGCGCCGGTGCGCGGCGCGATGCGCTCGACGTCGATCCCGACGTCGCAGCCCTCGCCCACGATCGCGACCGCGACGTCGTCCTTGTGCGCGATCGAGATCGCGAGGTCGCGGCCGACCACGAACGGCCGGCCCTGCGCGTCGTTGTCGATCGCGATCTCGACCGGCCAGATCGGCCGCTTGCCGGCGCGCCACAGCTCCAGGCGCACCGCGTCCTTGGCCGCGATCCGGCCGAGCAGCCAGCCGCGCCGGCCGCGCGGGCCGAGCGCGTCGTGCGCGGCGCGCTCGCGCTCGCCGAGGTAGCGCCGCATCATCAGCTCGCGCGACGCGGCGGCCCGCCAGTGCTCGGTGACCAGCGCGTAGTCGCCGCGCGGCTCGGCCAGCACGTGGTCCTCGGGATACATCAGCACGCGCCACACCGCGTCGTCGGAGTCGAACCGCCGATCCTCCCAGCCGTCGATCTTCGCCCACACCCGGCCGCGCGCCGCGAGCTCGAGATCGGCGCGCACCTCGCGCTCGCCGACGTGGCGGATCCGGACGCGGCACGCGACGCGCTCGCCGACCGCGGGATCCGGCGCGTACAGCGCGATGCGATCGATCTTGACCGGCATCGCGAGCCGATCGACCCGCTCGGTCTGCATCACCCACCAGCCCATGAGCTGGCCGGCGCAGTCGAGCAGCGCGCCCGGCGCGGGCAAGACCTCGATCGCGCCGTCGACGCCGTCGTCGCCCATCGGGCCGAGCTCGACGACGCCCTGGTACGCCGGGCCGTGGAACATCCAGCGCTCGTCGTACATCCGGCGCGCGGTGACCGGCGTCTCGCGCGGCGCGGCGAGCGGCGCGAGCGCGGGCTGCGGCGCGTCGGGAAAGCGCTCCGCGAACCGGACGGTCGCACGCGCATAGCCCGGGATGTCGACGTCGACTCGATCGGCGTCGCGCGCCGCGGCGGCGATCTCGATCTCGACCGGCGGTGCGACCGCGAGCCAGCGGAACGCGCGGACGTCCTCGACCGCGATCGCGGCGCGCCCTGGCTGGAGCTGCGCCGCGGCGTCGATCATCGTCGCGATCGTCATGGTCATCGGCACGACCGGATAGCGATCCGACACGGTCGGCCAGCCCGGCGGCTGGCGGTAGAAGCAATGGTCGAGCAACGCCGGCACCGCGTCGGCCGACATCGTGCGGCGGATCGTCGACGCGCTCGGCGGGCGCGGCCGGCGCGACGCGCGATAGGCCTCGACCACCGCGCGGCTCGCCGCGGCGGCCTCGTCGAGCGTGGCGAGCAGCTCGGCGACGACCGGATCGTCTGCGTGCGCGATGCGCGGCGCGATCGCGAGCGGCGGCACGGCGTCGCCGAGCCGGACCAGCGGGACGCCGAGCGGCAGCGCGATCCCGGCGCGCGCCGGCGCGGCGCGCGGCTCGTCGCGCACCGCCTCGAAGCCTTCGGCCCACAGCGCAGCGCGCACGCGCGCGAGCTGCGATGCACCGCCGTGCTTGGCCGACGCCGCGGCGATCGCGAGGTGATCGCGGCCGCGCAGCGTGTCCTCGACGAAACCGACCAGGCTGCCGACGCCGAGCTGGACGAACGCGCGCACGCCGGAAGCGTACAGGTTCTCCACCAGCTCGCGAAACCGCACCGGCTGCACGAGGTGATCGATCGCGAGCGCGCGGATCGCGTCGGGATCGTCGGGATACGGCCGACACGTGGTCGCCGACCACAGCGGCGCGCGCGGCTTCTGCAGGGCGAGCGCGGCGAGGTGCGCGCGATGCGGCGCGAGGTAGTCGGCGAACAGCGGCGAGTGAAAGCCCGAGCGGAACGGCAGCTCCTGGCACAGCACGCCGCGCGCGGCCAGGCGATCGATCGCGGTGCGCACGCGATCGCGCTTGCCGCACAGGATGCTCTGGTGCGGGCAGTTGTCGTGCGAGACCGCGATGTCGTCGAGGCCGGCGAGCGCGTCGGCCGCGCCGGCCGCGCTGCAGCCGATCGCGGCGAACACGACGTCGGGCACCTCGAGGCTGCCCGCGACCAGGCTCGCGACGAACGCGTCGGCGGCGGCGCGCGGGATCAGCTCGCTCGCGACCATCCCGGTCCACTCGCCCATCGAGTGGCCGGCGTAGGCGTCGGGGGCGATGTCGGCGAGCGCGCCGGCGAGCCGCGTGCCGAGCGCGAACACGCCCGCGCCGCGCAGCTCGAGCTCGCGCGCGGTGCCGCCGGTCGCCGCGAGCGCGGCCGCGATCTCGGGCGACGGCTCGTCGACCTTCGCGGCGAACGTCGCCTCGACCCCGGGGAACACGAACGCGAGCTTGCCGCCGGCGTGCGCGAGCGGCGCGGGCGCGAAGAAGATGTCGGACTTGCCGCGCCACGGCTTGCCGCGCTCGAGCACCTGGCGGGCGAGCGCGCGGCGCTCCGGCGTCGGGTCGAGCACGACCAGCCGCATCGCGCCGCGCCCGCCCGGCGCATCGGCGTCGAGCGCGGCGGAGAGCGCGGCGACCGAGTCGGCCGCGTAGTGGCCGGGCGCGGCGAGCGAGCGCGCGCGGCGGCGGGACGGCGCGCTGCCCCGCTCGAGCACGACGTGCGCGTTGATCCCGCCGAAGCCGAACGCGCTGACCCCGGCGCGGCGCGGCAGCTCGTCGGGCCAGTCCTCGGCGCGCGCGAGCACGCGGAACCGGGTCGCCGCGAGCCCGGCGTGCGGCTCGTCGCAGTGCAGGCTCGGCGGCAGCACGCCGTGGTGGAGCGCGAGCGCCGTCTTGATCAGGCCGGCCGCGCCCGCGGCGGGCATCGCGTGGCCGATCATCGACTTCACCGAGCCGAGCGCGGCGCGCGCGCCATCCACCGCGCCGAAGTGCTGCGCGAGCGCGGTGAGCTCGACCTCGTCGCCGGTCGGCGTGCCGGTGCCGTGCGCCTCGACCAGCCCGACGCTCGCCGGATCGAGCCCGCGCCACGCCCCGGCGAGCGCGGCGAGCTGGCCGTCCGCGCGCGGCCGCATCGCGCTCGACTCGCGGCCATCGCTCGACACCCCGGTGCCGCGGATCACCGCGTAGATGCGATCGCCGGCGCGCTCGGCGTCGGCGCGCCGCTTGAGCACGACCAGCCCGCAGCCCTCGCCGATCAGGATGCCGTCGGCGCGGCGGTCGAACGGCCGGATCGCCGAGGTCTTGCTGAGCGCGCCGAGCTGGGTGAACACCGACCAGAACGTCACGTCGTGACAGAGGTGCACGCCGCCCGCGATCACGGCGTCGCACCGGCCGGCGTCGAGCTCGCGGCACGCCTGGTCGACCGCGATCAGCGAGCTCGCGCACGCCGCGTCGATCGTGTACGCCGGGCCGCGCAGGTCGAGCCGGTTCGCGATCCGCGATGCCGCGAGGTTCGGCACCAGGCCGATCGCGTGCTCGGCCCCGAGCTCGCCGGCGCGCGCGGCGAACGCGGCCCGGATGCGCTCGACGGTCTCGGCGTCGAGCTCGGGCAGCAGCTCGCCGAGCGTGGTCACCAGCTGCTGGGCGGTGCGCACGCGGTTGGACAGCCGCGCCATGCCCGGCGTGAGGTAGCCGCCGCGGCCGAGGATCACGCCGGTGCGGTCGCGCGCGATCGCGCCGGCATCGCCGATCGCGGCGGACGCGACCTGGAGCGCGAGCAGCTGGTCGGGCTCGGCGCCGGCCGCCGCGACCGGCATGATGCCGAACGCGATCGGATCGAAGGTCGGCGCGACGAAGCCGCCGCGCTTGCACGCGAAGCCGTCGGCGAACGCCGGCTCGAGCCGGGCCGGCGGCACGTCGCTGATCGCGTCGACGCCGCCCGCGATGTTGGCCCAGAACGCGTCGAGATCCGGCGCGCCCGGGAACACCGCGGCCATGCCGACGATCGCGATGTCAGCCATCGAGCGAGTCTCGCGCGCCGGCCCGCTCCGGCGCACGAGCAGACCGCAACAGCGCGCGCGGATCCGACGCGCACAGGATGACCTGCGCGTCGCCGGTCGCGCCGAGCTCGGCGAGCAGCGCGGCGACGCCGAGCTCCGGATCGATCAGCGCCAGGCCGCGCCGCGCGTACTCGCGCTCGAGCTCGGCCGAGACCATGCCGCCGCCCGCCCACGGTCCCCAGTCGATCGAGACGACCCGCGGAATCCAGGATTGCTCGGGCCGATCGGTGACACCGGGGCGTCCGGCCAGCTCGCGCTGGAGCTGGAACGCAAGCTTGTCGAGCGCGTCGCCCGCGGCGGCGTAGTCGACCTGGCCGCGGTTGCCGAGCGCGCCGACGATGCTCGAGAACCACACGACCAGCTTGACGTCGTCGCGCAGCTTGCTGGCCAGCGCGTGCGCGCCGGCGAGCTTGGTGCCGAACACGCGCTCGAACGACTCCGGCGTCTTGTGACGCATCAGCTTGTCCTCGAGCACGCCGGCGCCGTGGATGACCGCGTCGAGCTTGCCGTGGCGCGCGTACAGCTCGTCGATCAGCGTGCCGAACGCGGCGTCGCGCACGTCGACCGCGTGATAACCGCCGCGCTCGCCGAGCGCCGCGAGCGTCGCGCGGATCTCGCGATCGGCGAGCGTGCGCGCGACCTCGCGCTCGGCATCGGCCGGCGAGCCGCTGCGCTTGGCGTAGAGCGCGCGCAGCGCCTTGGCGTCGCCGCCCGGATCCTCGACGGTAGGCAGCGGCGAGCGGCCGACCAGCTCGACCCGGCAGCCGAACCGCTTGACCAGCGCGATCGCGACCTGCGCGGTGATCCCGCGCGCGCCGCCGGTGATCAGCACGACCGAGCCGGCGTCGAGCGGCACCGCGCCGGGCGCGGCGAGCTCGGCCGGCACGATCTCGGTGGTCGAGCGCGCGCCGCCGACGTAGCCGATCTCGACGTGCGGATCCGCGGCGTGGAGCTCGGCATGGAGCAGCGCCGCGACGTCGCAGCCCGGCTCGAGATCGAGCGCGCGCGCCTTGATGCCCGGGTACTCGGCCGCGACGGTCTTGACCAGGCCCGCCGGCCCACCCGCGCCGGCGCGCCCGAGCTCGCCGTGGCGGGTCGCGACCAGCACGTGCTTGGCGCCGCCGACCGCGGCGTCGCGCACGCGCTCGAACAGCCCGCGCATCGCCGCGACGTCGCCGCCGCGAACGAGCTCGACGTAGCCGTCGACCTCGCCGACCGGCTCGCCGTCGCCGAGCCGGCGCACCTTGGCGCCCTCGGCCTCGAGCCGCTGCGCGAGCGCGACCGCGGCGATGTCGTCGTCGCTCGCGATCGCGAAGCGCTGGCCTGCGAACGTCGAGTGGCCGTTGAGCGGCGCGGGGGCGGGCACGATCGCCACGCGGTAGCGGCCGACCGGCGGGCGCGCCGCGGCGGTGTGCTCGGCCTCGATCTCGACGGGCGCGGGTGCCGGCGCGGCGGCCGGCTCGGCCGGCTCGCCGCCCGTGGCGAGCCGCTCCGACAGCCAGGTGACCAGCGCGCGCAACGTCTTGCGAGTCGCCAGCTCCTCGACGACCGCGTCGGCGTCGCCGGCGCCGTTCTCGACCTTGAGGCCGAGCCGCTGCGCGAGCTCGCCGATGATCTCGATGCGCTTGATCGAGTCGATCGACAGATCGGCCTCGAGGTCGAGATCGAGCCCGAGCGTCTCGGCCGGATAGCCGGTGCGCTCGCTGACGATCGAGATCACGAGCTGCAGCGGATCGATCGCGGCCGGCGCGGCGGGCGCGGCCGGCGCGCCGGGCCTGGCGACCGGCACGGTCGGCGCGGCCTCGAGCACCTCGATCACCCTCGGCGCGGCCGGCGCGACCGCCACCGGTTGAACCATCTCGACCATGGGCGGCGGCGTGGCGCCGAGGTACGAGATCATGACGTCGCGCTGCGCCGTGATCATCGCGCGCATGTTGCGCAGGTACTCGATCACGACCCCGTCGCGCTCGGACGCGACCGCGACCGGCGGCGCCGCAGCGGCGACCGGGACGTTGGCGATGACCTGGGGCTTGGCCTTGGCGATCGACTTCATCGGGGCCTCTCCATTGGCAGGACGTGCCGTGTGACCGTTCACCACCCAGCTCGCGCGCCTGGCCTGGGGCGGAGCGTCGAGCTCGAGCAGCGCGGCGTCGCGATCCCAGAACAGCGGCGACGCGTCGATCGCCGCACCGGCGACCGCGACCGCGCCGATCGCGCGCAGCACCTGCTTGACGCCGTCGCCGTCGCACGGGACCGCGACGTGCGGGCGATCGCCGAGGATCTCGTCGACCAGGCGGGTCAGCACCTGACCCGGGCCGGTCTCGACGAACACCCGCGCGCCGGCCGCATACATCGCCTCGATCTCCTGCGCGAACCGCACCGGCGACGCGACCTGCGCGGCGAGCAGCTCGCGCACCTCGCCCGGCGCGTACGGCGCGGCGGTGACGTTCGAGTAGACCGGGATGCGCGGCGCGTGGATCTCCATCGCGGCGAGCCGGCGGGCCAGCGTGTCCTTGGCGCCGGCGACCACCGGGCTGTGGAACGCGCACGCGACCGGAAGCTGCTTGGCGGCGAGCCCGGCCGCCTTGATCAGCACGAGCGCCATCTCGACCGCGCGGGTCGGACCCGACAGCACGCACTGCTTCTTCGAGTTGTGGTTCGCGATCACCACGCCCTCGCACCCGGCGATCACCGGCGCGACGGCCTCGGCGTCGCCCGCGACCGCGGCCATCGTGCCGGGGTCCTCGCCCGCGGCCTCGAGGATGTGCTCGCCGCGCGCCGCCGACAGCGCGAGCAGGTCGGCCTCGCCGAGCGCGCCGGCGATGCACAGCGCGACCAGCTCGCCGTAGCTATGGCCGCACACCATGTCGGGCGCGATGCCGAGCGACTGCAGCAGATCCGCGACCGCCATGTCGGCGACGCCGAGCGCGGGCTGCGCGACCCGGGTGTCGGTGAGCGCCGCCGCCTGCGCCGCGCGCTCCTCCTTGGTGAACACCTGGCGCGGGTACATCATCGGCGTCCACTTGCGGCCGAGCGCGAGCCAGCGGTGCAGCCGCGGGAACGCGACGAACAGATCGGCGAGCATGCCGACCTTCTGGCTGCCCTGCCCCGGGCACACGAACGCAAGCTTGCCGCGCGTCGCGGCGTCGGCGAGCAGCACGTTCTTGCGATCGCCCTTGCCGGCGCGCGCCGCGACGAGCTTGTCGCGCAGGTCCGCGATCGACTCGGCGACGATCGCGATCTGCACCGGCCCCGAGCCGGCGGCCGCGGCGGTGCGCGCGATGTCGCGCAGCCGTACGTCGCCGACCAGCAGGCGCTCGACCTTCTCGACCACGGCGAGCGCCGCCGCGCGATCGCTGCCGCGGAACACGACGAGCTCGGCCGGCCACTGCTGCGCGACGTGCGGCGCGGCCTCGCCGCGATGCGAGGTCAGCACGGCGTGGAAGTTGGTGCCGCCGAAGCCGAACGCGCTGACCGCGGCGACCCGCTGCTCGGTCTGCCACGGCCGCGCCTGATCGAGGAACACGAACGGGCTGGACTTGGGGTCCCACGCAGGGTTCGGCTGCTTGATGTTCGAGGTCGGCGGCAGGACGCCGTGGTGGATCGCGAGCGCGGTCTTGATCAGGCCCGCCATGCCGGCGGCGCACTTGGTGTGACCGATCTGCGACTTCACCGAGCCGAGCACGCACGTCCCGCGGATCGCTCCGGCCTTCGTGTAGACCTCGGCGAGCGTGGCGAGCTCGGTGCGATCGCCGACCACCGTGCCGGTGCCGTGCGCCTCGACCAGGCCGACCTCCGCGGGCGACACGCCGGCGACGCGATACGCGCGATCGAGCGCGCGCACCTGGCCGTCCTTGCGCGGCGCGGTGAGCCCGAGGCTCTTGCCGTCGCTCGCGCCGGCCACGCCCTTGATCACGGCGTAGATCCGATCGCCGTCGCGCTCGGCGTCGGCGAGCCGCTTGAGCACGACGCACGCGACGCCCTCGCCGAGCACGATGCCGTCGGCCTTGGCGTCGAACGTGTGGCACTGCCCGGTCGGCGACAGCGCGTGCACGCTCGCGAACATCAGGTAGTCGTTGATGCTGTTGTGCAGGTCGGCGCCGCCGCACAGCACCATGTCGGACGAGCCCGACACCAGCTCCTTGACCGCCATGTCGACCGCGGCGAGCGACGCCGCGCACGCCGCGTCGACCGTGTAGTTGACGCCGCCGAGGTCGAGCCGGTTCGCGATCCGCCCCGCGATCACGTTGGCGAGCACGCCGGGGAAGCTGTCTTCCGACAGCGTGGGCAGCGTGTCCTCGAGACCCTCGGGCAACGGCCCGACGTAGTGCGGGAACATCGCGCGGAAGTTGTAGGCGCTCGACAGATCGGTGCCGGCCTCGGCGCCGAAGATCACGGCGCAGCGCTCGCGATCGAAGGCGCGCGACGCGTAGCCCGCGTCGTGCAGCGCGCGCCGCGCGATCTCGAGCGACAGCAGCTGCACCGGCTCGATCGCCGACAGCGACTTCGGCGGGATGCCGTAGGCCAGCGGGTCGAACGGGATGTCGTCGAGGAAGCCGCCCCACTTGCACGGCGTCTTGCGGCCGGCCGACTCGCCGGTCGCCGCCGGATCGTAGAACGTCGCGACGTCCCAGCGCTCGGGCGGCACCTCGCGGATCGCGTTCTTGCCGGCGACGATGTTGGCCCAGAACGTGTCGGTGTCGGGCGCGCCCGGGAACATCGCCGCGACGCCGATCAGCGCGACGTCGGTGCCGCGCGCGGAGCTGTCGTCCTCGCTCTCGTGCCGCGCGGCGGCATCGGCCAGCCACGCCGCGCCGCCCTCGCTGACGTCGGCGTGCAGCTCGGCGACGGTGAGCGGCTCGCCGCGCAGCGCCGCGACCTGGCCGATCATGTACATGCCCTCGCGCTGCTGGGTCGCGTGATCGACCGGCGCGATGGTCTCGCCGTCGCGCACCAGGCCCTTGGCCGCGACGCGCAGCCGCCCGAGGTTGAGCTGCTCGAGCTGCGCCCACATGTCCTTGGTCGCGACGCCGTCGGCCTCGAGCCGCGCCTTCTCGCGCGCGAACGTTTCGGCGTACGCGGTGTCGGCGCAGCGCGTGGAATGGCCGGGCGAGGTCTCGAGCAGCACGGTGCGCTCGCAGCGCAGCGCGGCCTCCTGGAAGCCGGGCTGGATCGCACCGGCGGCGACCGCCTCGTGGGTGAACACGTAGGCCGTGCCCATGAGCACGCCGATCTTGCCGCCGCGCGCGGCCAGCGGCGCCGCCATCGCCGCGACCATCGCGGCCGAGCGCGCGTCGTGGATGCCGCCCGCGAACAGCACCGACAGCTCGGCCGGGTTCTCGAACGCGAGCAGGCGCGCGAGCTGGGCCTCCCACAGCGCGAAGCTGGTGCGCGGCCCGACGTGGCCGCCGCACTCGCTGCCCTCGAACACGAAGCGGCGCGCGCCGTCGCGCAGGAACATGTCGAGCAGGCCGGGCGACGGCACGTGCAGGTAGGTCGCCGTGCCCTGCTGCTCGAGCGGATGCGCCTGCGACGGCCGGCCGCCGGCGATCAGCGCGATCGGCGGGGCGATCTCGCGCAGCACGGCGAGCTGCTGCTCGCGCACCTCGGGCGGCACGAAGCCGAGGATGCCCACGCCCCACGGCAGGTTGCCGAGCAGCGCGCGGGTCTCCTCGAGCAGCGCGCGCACCTCGCCGCCGGTCATCAGCGTGAGCGCGAGGAACGGCAGCCCGCCGGCGCGCGCGACCGCCTCGGCGAACTTCGCGCGATCGGAGACCCGCGACATCGGGCCCTGCGCGATCGGATAGCGCAGGTGATGCTCGGCCGCGAACGGCGAGCCCGGCGCGAGCGGCTGGAGCTCGGCGGCGAGCTCGAGCTGGCTCGCGATCGCCAGGCGGATGCCGCGCACCAGCTGGCCGACCGTCGGGTAGGCCTGCGCGAGCGGCCTGGCGAGCGCGCCGTCCTGGCCGATCGGCAGGAGGTTGGCCGCGAGGTCGTCGCCGCCGAGCCGCGCCGCGTCGAGTCGCTCCACCTTCAGATCGGGGCGCGTGTAGATGCGATGGCCCGACAGGATCGCGGTCTCGCTGCCGTCCATCGCGGCGATCGCGGCCTTGATCGGCGCGGCGAGCGTCGACTCGCGGACCAGCGCGAGCTGGATGTCGAGCACGATCCCGGCGGCGCCGCCCGCGATGCACGCCGCCGCGGTGTGCTCGCCGATGCCGCCTTGCGCCCACACCGGGACGTCGAGCGCGCCGAGCAGGCGCTGGACCAGCACGAACGTGGTCTCGTCGCCGATCCGCCCGCCGGCCTCGCAACCCTTCGCGATCACGCCGCTCGCGCCCGCGGCGATCGCGGCGCGCGCCTCGTCCAGCGAGGTCACCTGGGCGAGCACGCGGCGCCCGGCGTGGCGCGTCACGCTCGCGACATCGCCGGCGATCACGGTGGTGACCTGGGCCGGAAGATCGACCTCGACGCCCTCGGTCACCCGCACGCCGAAATCGCGCGCCGCGCCCGCAAGTGCGCGCAACGCCCGCGCCGCTGCGATCGGATCGCGGCCGAGATCGAGCACGCCGAGCGCGCCGGCGCTGCACGCGGCCGCCACCAGCCCGGGATCGGGCCGTTCCAATGGGCTCAGACAGATCACCCCATCGCGTGCGTGCGAGACGTCCACCAT
The DNA here is from genome assembly GCA_035516595.1 of Kofleriaceae bacterium. GTDB lineage: Bacteria > Myxococcota_A > Polyangia > Haliangiales > Haliangiaceae > JABFXX01. The sequence goes on from DATJAE010000040.1 coordinate 29,863, forward strand.
GCGATAGAAGCCGAGGCTACCAACCCGACCGCTTGTCGGTCGAGGCACTTCGTGATGACACTCGCAGTGAATCCGCTGACATGTACGATGGCTGCGCAAGTGGTCGGGATCGTGCACTTCGCGCGCAGGGCAGCGGTAACGTGCCTTCCAGGCGCTACAGCATGAAGTTCGCGATCGAGCACGTGTTTCCGGAGATCACGTGCGCCGCGTACGAGCAGCTGTACTTCGACGAGGCGTTCAACGTCGCGCTCGGCCGCGCGCTCGACATGGGTCGCGAGCTGCGACGCCTCGACATCACGCCGGACCGGATCGTGCGTCACGTGTGCTTCGAGCCCAGGCGCGATCCCGATCCAGCTCATCCGACCAATCGCGCGTTCGGCAGCTCGCGCGCGAGCTTCGTCGAGGAGCTCGACTACGACGTGGGCACGCGGCGCGGCGCGTGGCGCACGATCCCGAACGTGTTCACCGAGCGCGTGCGCAACACCGGCACGATCGAGCTCGCGCCCGCGGGCAGCGGCGTGCGACGCACCGTGCGCGGCGAGGTCAAGGTCTCGCTGTTCGGGTTCGGCGGCATCGTCGAGCGCATGATCGTCGCCGAGATCGAGAAGAGCTACGCGCGCAGCACCAAGTTCACGCTCGACTGGCTCGCGCGCGCGCGCTGAACACGATCATCGTGGTCGCGCGCTCGCCGTGCGGCAGGTGCCACGCCGCCGCGACCTCGCGCGAGCTGTAGGCCCGGACGTCCGCGAATCCAGCGCGGCGCAGCTCGTCCAGCACGTCGTCGCGCGAGGCGGCGTCGCGCTCGAAGCCCTGCCCTCCGGTGAACCGCTTCATCGCGCGCTCGAGCACGCGGCCGGCGAGCCCGGGCGGCGGCTCGTCGCCGCGCGGCACGAGATCGAACACGAAGTGGAGCTCGCGCGTGGTGTCGGCGAGCGCGCGCACGCGCTCGAACAGCGCGCGGCGCGCCGGGCGGGCCAGGTACATCGCGAGCCCCTCGGCGATCACCATGGTCGGCGCCGCGATCGCGAGCGGCGCCAGCTCGAGCGTCGTGGCATCGCCGGCGACCAGGTGCATGCGATCGCGCGCCGCGCGGCCCTCGACGCTGCGATCGAGCAGCTCGCGCTTCTTCGCGATCATCGCGGGCAGATCGACCTCGGTGTAGTCGAGCTCGCGCGACATCGCCGCGCCGCGCCGCGACAGCCCGGCCGCCAGCTCGATCACGCGATGCACCTCCGACGCGCGCACCAGGTGATCGATCATCGCGTGGCGATGGAGCAGCGCGAACTTGAGCGGCGGCTTGCGCGCGAGCGCGAGCGCGGCGTTGGTGACGTCGAACACCCGCTTGGCGTCGCGCGTCGCACACAGCTCGGCGCACGGCAGCTTCGCCCACGCCCACACCTGCGACGTGTACAGCGCGGTGATCGACAGGTCCGCCACGCGGCGAGTCTATGTCATACAGCCAGGCTCGACGCGAACCGGGGACGAGCTGATGCCGGTCCTCGAGGCCGCGTCCTGCGACGCGATCGAGTGCGCTGGCCGATCGCCGCGCTATCCTGAGGCTCGATGGCCATCCGCCGGCTCGCGCTCGCGTGCCTCGTCGCGTGCTCGCCGGCGGTCGTGCCCGCGCCGGCGCCGCCGCGGATCGACGCGCCGGCCGGGCTGCGCCTGCCGCGCGTGTTCCAGCCGACCGGCTACCGCGCCGAGCTCGCGATCGCCGACGACCTCGCGAGCCTGCGCGGCAAGATCGCGATCGCCGGCGAGCTCGCCAAGCCGAGCGCGACGATCTGGCTGAACGCCGCGATGCCGATCGATCGCGCGCTCGCGGTGCGCGACGACCAGCAGATCGCGCTCGCGATCGCGCCGTTCAACGATCGCGTCGCGCTGACCGCCGCCGCGCCGCTGCCCGCCGGGCGCTGGACGATCGTGGTCGCGTATCACACCGACATCCCCGAGCACGCGCTGACGAGCCTCGCGCCGGCGCGCGGCGCGTTCCGCGAGCGCGTGGGCCGCGACAGCTACGTGTTCACGATGGCCGAGCCCAACGACGCGCGCCGCACGTTCCCGTGCGTCGACGAGCCCGACGTCAAGGTGCCGTGGACGCTCGCGCTCGAGGTGCCGGCCGAGCTCACCGTCGCCGGCAACGCGCCGATCGCGAGCGAGATCGCGCTCGCCGGCGGCCGCAAGCGGGTCGAGCTCGCGCCGACCGCGCCGCTGCCGTCGTATCTCGTCGCGTTCGCGGTCGGGCCGTTCGAGGTGGTCGACGTCGGCCGCAGCGCGAGCGGTGTGCCGGTGCGCGTGCTCGCCGAGCGCGACGAGGCCCGCCGGCTGTCGCGCGCGCCGCGCGAGCTGCCGCGCCAGATCGACGTGATCGAGCGCTACACCGGCATCCGCTTCCCGTACCCCAAGCTCGACCTGGTGGCCGTGCCGCGCACCGCGGTGACCGGCTGGCTCGCGATGGAGAACGCCGGGATCATCATGATCCAGGCCAACGCGATCACCACCAGCGATCCCGAGTTCGGCCGCTACGTGGTCGCGCACGAGCTGTCGCATCACTGGTTCGGCGATCTGGTCACGCTCGCCTGGTGGGACGACATCTGGCTCAACGAGGCGTTCGCCGACTGGATGGCGAGCAAGGTGATCGCCGAGCTCGATCCATCGGCGCGGCTGGCCGAGACCAAGGCCGTGCAGCGCGCGACGTTCGTCGACCTGCCCGGCGCGGTGCGGCTCGCGCGCGACACCGACGGCGAGGGCGACACCAGCACGGCCGAGTGGCGCGGCGAGCTCGTGCTCGACATGCTCGAGCGCTACCTCGGCCCCGACACGTTCCGGCGCGCGATCCACGGCTACCTCGCGGCGCACGCCAACGCCAACGCGACCAGCAACGATCTGATCGCCGCGCTCGACGCCGCCGCGGGCAGGCCGCTGGACGACCTGGTGCGGCCGTTCCTGATCGCCCCCGCGGTGCCCGAGATCTCGTTCACGATCTCGTGCGGCACGACGCCGGCGCTCGCGATGTCGAGCGATGTCGCGGTGCCGCTGTGCGTCGCCTACGACCGCGACGGCGCGCGCGGGCAGGCCTGCGGCGTGGCCGACGGCAAGACCGCGCTGCCGCTACCGGCGACCCGCTGCCCGCGCTGGGTGATGCCGTATCAGGACGGCATCGGCGTGTTCCACAGCCGGTGGACCGTCGCGCAGGCCGACGCCGTGCTCGATGCCTGGCCGCAGCTGTCGCCCGCCGAGCGCGCGGTCACGCTCGGCGAGCTCTACGGCTACTTCGGCGACGACGAGCTGTGGCTCGGCCACATCCCGGCACTCTTGACCTCCGGCGATCGCGCGTCGCGATCGTTCGCGCTGGCCGTCCTCTGGCTCGCGCACCGGCTCGCGCCCGACGACGTCCGGCCCCGGCTCGACGCGTGGATCGAGGCGCACGTCGCGCCCGACGCGCGCTCGTCCGGCTTCCGGTTCGGCGGCGACGCGCTGACCTGGCCGCTGCGCCTGCACGCGGTCCAGCTCGCGGTGGCCGCGCACGATCCCGAGGTGTTGCGCGACGCGACCGCGCTCTTGCCCGTGGCCGACCGGATCGATCGCGAGATCGTGCCGCTCGTGCTCGAGGCCGCGCACGCCGCCGATCCGACGCTCGACCTGCTCGCGCTGCCGCCCGCGTTCCGCCCGAGTGTCGCGCGCGCTCTCTCCGGCGACACCGCGATGCTCGACGTGCCACCCGACAAGCTCGCGCTGCTCGGCAAGACCGCGCTGCGCGAGATGTTTTCGTCGCTGTGCGAGTCAAGAGTGCGCGACCGCGCGGTCGAGCTCGCCGCGCAGCTGATCGACAAGGCGGCCGCCGATCGCGTCGGCGGCGCGATCGATGGCTGCGTGCAGCGCCGCGATCGCCGCGCGCCGGCGATTCGCGCGCTGGCGAGCGCGCTGCCGCGGTGACCCGCGGTATTGTGCGCGCAGCGGAATGGCCGCATCGCCACGGACGTTCCACGGCAAGTTGAGGGGAAGAACATGATGACGCGTCGTTGGTGCGCGGCCTTCGCGTGCGCAGTGCTCGCTGCGTGCAGCGGCAAGACGTCGAGGCTCGACGGGATCGGATCGAACAAGGCCGCCGCGGGCCACGGGGTGTACGAGGGCAGCGGCGGCAGCGCGGAAGAGCAAGGACCCGACGCGCCGCCCAAGCTGCCGCCGGTCTCGGTCAAGAAGCTGCAGCCGATGATCCACGAGCTCGGGGTCGAGCACGTCGTCCCGACCGGCGTGGTGATCGAGCTGGCGACGCCGATCGTGGACAAGGACCACGTCGGCGAGGTGTCGTCGCGATCGGTCTTCAAGATCACGCCCGAGATCGCGGGCACGCTCAGCTACACCAACGTCTCGGAGCTGACGTTCACTCCGGCGCGGCCGTTCCAGTCGGACACCGAGTACAAGGTCGAGCTCGACCAGCTCGAGACCCGCGACGGCATCCTCGAGCCAACCTCGGGCGACCACTGGAGCTACGCGTTCAAGACCCCGGCGTTCAAGCTGGTGTCGTGGGCGCCGACCGCGCTCGACGCCGCGCACCACAAGGTGACGATGGAGGTCGCGTTCTCCGCGCCGGTGCTGCCGAACATCGCGATCGCGGCGATGGCGTTCACGATCGACGGCCATCCCACGACCAGCGTCACCGCGGTGCCGAGCCACACGCCCAACGTGGTCGCGGTCGAGATCGGCGACAAGCGGATCGCGCTCGGCAGCAAGCTCGCGATGTCGATCAAGGCCGGTCAGGTCGCGGCGATCACCGGGAGCCGCGCACCGGCGGGCTCGGTCGACTACGTGATCTCGAACGACAAGGCGATCTCGATCAAGGCCGCGACCGTGGTCGAGGGCGCGAGCGGGTTCTACGTCGAGGTGATCTGCGACGACATGGCCGCGCCGCAGGGCCACCGCGCGTACTACGAGGGCGAGGGCTACTACAACCTGTCGCAGCGCTGCCTGCTCGACGACGAGTCGCTGTCGCGCATCCACTTCACGCCCGAGGTCAAGCACGTGTACGTGACCAACGGCCAGGCCGGCTTCCGCATCTTCGGCGAGTTCAAGCGCGGCGCGTACTCGCTCAAGATCGATTCGGGCGCGACCTCGGTCGACGGCGGCGTGGTGCTCGCGCCGTACGCCAAGTCGTTCTCGGTCTCGGCGCGCAAGCCGACCGTGACGTTCGCGTCGAGCGGGCGCTACCTGCCGCGCAGCGCGTGGAGCAACCTCGGGATCAAGCACCTGAACGTCGAGGCGGTCAGCCTGGTCGTGCGCCAGGTCCCGCCCGAGAACCTGGTGTTCTGGCTCGGCAACGACGGCAGCGACGCGGCCGACGAGCGCACCAGCAACATCATCCTCAAGAAGACGATCCCGCTGCGCGGCGATCCCGACGTCGCGACCACGACCTGGCTCGATGTCGCGTCGATGATCCCGGCGACCACCAGGGGCGTGCTCGAGCTGCGGCTGGTCGCGGTCGGCACCCAGGCGACGTCGCGCCTGATGCTGACCGACATGTCGCTGGTCGCGAAGAAGTCGTCGCCGACCGGCAAGCCGTGGGACCAGACGGTGCAGGTGTGGGCGCTCGGCATCGAGTCGGCCGACCTGCTCGACGGCGTCGACGTGAGCCTCGTGCGCAAGAGCGGCAAGGTGGTCGCGCGCTGCTCGACCGCGGGCGCGAGCGGCTGCAAGCTCGAGGTCAACGCGGACGGCGAGCCCGACCAGTCCGAGCCGTTCGCGTTGATCGCGCGCAAGGGCGACGACCTCACCTACATTCGCTATCAGGATCTGCGCGCCGACGTCGCCGAGTCGAGCACGTCGGGCGTGCCGTACACCGCGGCCACGCCGTATCGCGCCGCGATGTTCTCGGATCGCGGCGTGTACCGGCCGGGCGACACCGCGCACGTCGTCGCGATCGTCCGCGACGCCAAGGACCACGCGCCGGCGATCACCATGCCGATCGACGTCAGCGTGTTCGATCCGCGCGCCAAGCTCGCCCGCAAGCTGACGCTCAAGCCGAACGCCGCCGGCGTGATCGCGCTCGACCAGGCGTTCCCGGCGTTCGCCGACACCGGCCACTGGCAGGTCGAGCTCGCGGTCGCCGACAAGCCGCTCGCATCGTACGACCTCCAGGTCGAGGAGTTCGTGCCGGAGCGGATGAAGGTCGACGTCGTGGCGAGCAAGAGCGACGTGCTGATCGGCGAGAAGGTCGCGTTCGACGTCAGCGCGCAGTATCTGTTCGGCGGCAGCGCGATCGACAGCGGGGTCGAATTGACCTGCACGATCGAGCCCGAGCGGTTCGCGCCGGAGGACAACGCGGACCTGACCTACGGCGTGGAGCCCAAGGGCAAGCCGGTGAACATCGGCGACGCCAAGGCGCAGCTCGATCCCGCCGGCAAGGTGAAGATCGCCTGCCCCGATCTCGAGAGCGCGACCGCGTTCACCCAGACCGGCAAGCTCACCGCGACCGCGGCGGTGCTCGAGGCCGGCAGCGGACGCGCGACGGTGAAGACCGCGAGCGTGATGGTCCACCCCGAGCAGTTCTACATCGGCCTCAAGACCAAGGCGGAGCATGCCGACGTCGGCGAGACGTTCACGGTCGAGGGCGCGATCGTCGACTGGACCGGCAAGCTCGCGCCGCACGCCACCGATCACCTGCAGGTCGAGCTCGTCCACCTCGAGTCGGACTACGGCTACGGCTACGACGAGGACACCGGCGAGCAGCGCTACGACCGGTGGACCCGGCCGGTGCCCGACGGCAAGCTGGTCGCGACCGTCACCGGCGGCAAGTTCAGCTTCGACGTCACGCCCGGCGACGTCGGCACCGGCTACATCGTGCGGGTCAAGGCCGGCAAGGCCAGGACCGAGCTCGAGCTGCCGCCCGCGTACTACGACTACTATTACGACTACGGCGACTACGGCGAGGGCCGCGCCGACATGACGCCGCGCCCGGCGCGCCCGACCCAGCTCGCGCTCAAGCTGCCGAAGCAGATCGAGGTCGGCAAGCCGGTCGCGGTCACCGCGAAGTCGCCGTACCGCGGCAAGGTGCTGTGGACGGTCGAGACCGATCACGTGATCGCGTCGGAGTGGACCGACGCGACCGCCGATCTGTCGTGGAGCTTCACGCTCGATAGCTACGCGCCCAACGTCTACGTCAGCGCGTTCGTGGTCAAGGACCCGCACCTCGAGAGCAAGGACGCGTTCCTGCCCGACCGCGCCTACGGCGTGGGATCGGCGCGCGTGATCCCGACCGAGTTCACCCAGACCGTCAAGCTCGAGGCGCCCAAGGAGGTGCGGTCGTCGAGCCCGCTCTCGATCCAGCTCGCGGTCGACAAGCCGGATCCGGCCACGTTCGCGATCGTGTCGGTGGTCGACGAGGGCATCCTCCAGCTCACCAGCTTCCAGACGCCGGACCCGCTGTCCCAGCTGTTCCCGAAGGCCGCGCTCGCGGTCGAGACCTACGAGACGATTGGCTGGACGATGCTGCACCAGCCCGCCGGCGCGTCGTCGCGCACCGGCGGCGGCGACGACGGCGAAGCCGAGGGCAGCGGCGAGGGCGGCGGCCTCGCGGGCCGCGTCCAGCCGGTCAAGCCGGTCGCGCTGTTCTCCGGCGTCGTACCGGTCGGCGCCGACGGCAAGGTCACGATCCCGTTCCAGGTGCCGCAGTATCGCGGCCAGCTCCGCGTCATGGCGATCACCGCGAGCTCGACCCGGATCGGCCGCGCCGAGGCGGAGGTGCTCGTCCGCGATCCGCTGGTCGTCCAGGTCACGTTCCCGCGGTTCGTCGCGCAGGGTGACGAGATGCAGATCCCGGTGTTCCTGACCAACATGTCGGGCGGTCCGCTCGACGTCACGGTCAAGCTCGACAGCCAGGCGCTGCCGATCCCCGGGCTCGTGATGCCCAGGACCTCGACCGCGCCGATCGCGATGACCGGCAAGGACACCGGCACGGTGCACATCGACGACGGACACGCGGAGACCGTGGTGTTCGCGGCCAAGGCCACGCTCGCGGCGGGCGGCGCACACCTGCGCGTGGTCGCGAGCGCGACCGGCCGCGCCGGCCCGATCAGCGAGAAGGACGAGGTCGACGTGCCGTTCCTGCCGGCCGGTCCCAAGGATCGCGCGGTCCAGAAGATCAAGATCGAGCCGGGCATGACGTCGATCGATCTCACCAAGTCGACCGCGCTCAAGGGCTGGGCGCCGACCAGCGAGACCACGACGTTCTGGCTGACCTCGAACCCGTACGGCGAGTCGTTCGAGCACCTCGACTACCTCATTCACTATCCGTACGGCTGCATCGAGCAGACCACGTCGACCACGCTGCCGTTGCTCTACGTCGGCAACATCGTCGAGCAGGTCGATCCCAAGCTCGCCGAGCTCAAGATCGAGGACATGGTGCTGTCCGGGATCAACCGCGTGCTGTCGATGGAGACGCCGTCGGGCGGGTTCGGCTACTGGCCCGGCGCGACCGAGCCGCTCGAGTGGGCGACCGCGTACGCGACCCACATGCTGCTCGAGGCCAAGAAGGCGGGCTACGCGGTGCCCGACGACCGGCTGCGCGACGTGCTCGCGTGGATCGGCGGGCGGCTGTCGGCGTACGAGCGCGGCGAGCGGATCGAGCGCGATCGCTGGAGCCACTACGACGAGCAGTCCGAGGCGTACCTGCACTACGTGCTCGCGCTCGCCGGCAAGGGCCGCAAGGCGAGGATCCTGAAGTTGATCTCGACCATCCCGGCGAGCGCCAAGGGCGAGCAGGCCGAGGATCGCTACATGCTGATGGCCGCGCTCTACATCGCCGGCGATCGCCGCTACGAGAAGGACCTCAAGGCGGTCGACACCTCGCCGATCGCCGCCGATCGGATCAACAGCTGGAGCTTCTACTCGGATCGCCGCCGCCGCGCGCTCATGCTGAGCACGTTCTACGATCTGTTCGGCAAGGACCCGGCCGGCGAGCTGCTCGCGCAGCGCGTCGCCGAGAGCCTCGCGAACGAATGGTCCGGCTACTACAACACGCAGGAGCTGGTGTGGGGCGTGGTCGGGCTCGGCAAGTGGATCGGCGCGAGCTCGGCGACCAGCGCGGCCGGCACGCTCGTGGCCGACGGCGTCGAGATCGCGCCGCGCCGCACCAAGCACAAGACGCCGGACCGCACGTGGTCGCTGATGCGCGCGAGCGAGTACAAGTCGCTCACGCTCGACCTGCCGGCCGGCGCCGCCGGGCTCTACCTGGTGATCAACAGCGCGGGCGTGCGCACCGGCAGCGACTACAAGGTCGGCGGCAACGGCCTCGAGATCAGCCGCACCTACCGCACGATCGACGGCGGCGAGGTCGATCCGGCCAAGGGCGAGCTCAAGCTCGGCGATCTGATGTTCGTCGAGATCGAGATCGGCAACACCAGCGGCCAGACCATCCAGAACATCGCGGTGGTCGATCGCCTGCCCGCCGGGTTCGAGATCGAGAACCCGCGGCTCGGCCGCACGACCAAGCCGGACTGGGTCAAGGACGAGGAGCAGTGGACGCCCGACTTCATGAACCTGCGCGACGACCGGCTCGAGGCGTTCGGCGAGCTACCGCCCAAGACCGCGCGCAAGATCGTGTACACGGTGCGCGCGGTGACGTCGGGCACGTACGCGCTGCCGCCGGCCGAGGCCGAGGCGATGTACGACCCGTCGCTGTGGGCGCGCGACCGCGGCGGCACCGCGGTGGTCGGCGGACCGTGGACGGGCAAGACGCTCTGACCCTGCGCGCGCGGCTCCTGCCGTGGGCGATCCGGCTGGTCACGGCGTGGAACGCCGCGCTGCTCCTGCTGGTCGCGCTCGCCTACGTCGTGCCGCTGCCCGATCGCGCGACCGGCTGGTCGACCGTGGTCGAGTACCGCGACGGCCGCCCGGCCTACGTGTTCCTCGCGCCCGACGACAAGTGGCGGCTGCACGCCACGCTCGATCGCGTCGATCCCAAGCTGGTGACCGCGCTGATCGCGCTCGAGGACAAGCGGTTCTACAGCCACCACGGCGTCGATCCGATCGCGATCGCCCGGGCCGCGTGGACCGACGTCATCCACGCGCGGCGGGTGTCGGGCGGTTCGACCCTGTCGATGCAGCTCGCCCGTCTGCTCGAGCCGCGATCGCGCACGCTCGGCCACAAGCTGATCGACATGTTCCGCGCGGTCCAGCTCGATCTCCGGCTCGACAAGCGCGACATCCTCGAGGAGTACCTGTCGCGTACCCCGTACGGCGAGAACGTGGAGGGCGTCGAGGCCGCGTCGTGGTCGTACTTCGGCCACGGCGCGCAGCACCTGACCGCGCTCGAGATCGCCACGTTGCTCGCGGTGCCGCAGGGTCCGGCGCGCTTCGCGCCGTCGCCGGCGAACCTCGAGCGGCTGCGCACGCGGCGCGACGCGATCCTCGGCAAGCTGGTCGCCGCCGGCGTGTTCGATCCGATCGACGCGCGCGCCGCGGTCGCCGACTCGCTCCAGACCGCGCCGCCCGATCACCTGCGCGCGATGCCGCGCGAGGCCGGCTACGCCGCGATCTGGCTGCACGCGCACCATCCCGGCGAGGAGCGGATCCGCTCGACGCTCGACGCCGGAGTGCAGGCGGTCACCGAGCGCCAGGTCGCGCTGCGCGCGCCCGAGCTGCGCCGGCGCGGCATCTTCGGCGGCGCGGTCGTCGTGGTCGACCACAAGACGCGCGACGTGGTCGCGCTGATCGGCAACCTCGACTTCACCGACACCGTGCACGGCGGCCAGATCGCGATGTTCGATCACGCGCGCTCGCCCGGCTCGGCGCTCAAGCCGTTCCTCTACGCGATCGCGATCGATCGCGGGCTCGCGCTGCCCGGCTACCTCGTGCCCGACGTGCCCACCGACTACGGCACGTACCGGCCGCGCAACTTCGACAACGACTGGTCGGGCCTGGTCACGCTCGAGGACGCGCTCGCGCGCTCGCTCAACCTGCCGTTCGTCGATCTGCTGCAGCAGCTCGGGGTCGAGACCTTCGTCGCCGAGCTCGCGCATGCCGGCGTTGCGGCGGCGCGCGCCCCGCCGGGCCACTACGGGCTGTCGATGATCGTCGGCGGCATCGAGGTCACGCCGCTCGAGCTCGCCGGGCTCTACGCGACGCTCGCCGAGGACGGCCGCTATCGCCCGCTGCGCGTGGTCGCGACCGATCCGTCTCCGCCGCCGATCGCGATGTACGGCCCGGGCGCGGCGTACCTCACGCGACGCGCGCTGTCGCAGAAGGACCGCCCCGACTTCCCCAGGCGCGCCGCGATCGCCGGCGTGCCGCCGCAGATCCACTGGAAGACCGGCACGAGCTTCGGCTTCCGAGACGCGTGGGCCGCCGGCTCGGGTCCCGATTACACCGCGGTCGTGTGGACCGGCAACGTCGATCACGCGCCGAGCGCCGAGCTGGTCGGCTCGGAGGCCGCGGGCCCGGTGCTGTTCGACGTGCTCGAGGCGCTCGCCGACAGGGCGCACCTGCCCGAGCCCGAGGGCCCGCCCGACGACCTCGCGGAGGTCGAGGTCTGCGCCTACTCCGGCCACATCCCGACCGCGGCGTGCGAGCACCGCGTGAAGGTGCTCGCGCCGATCCATGCCGTCCCGACTGCTCCGTGCCCGTACCATCAGGCGTACGACGTCGATCGCGCCACCGGCCGCGCCGTCTTGCCGGCGTGCCGCGACCCGAGCAAGACCTACGACCGCAAGAGCTTCGTCGTGTTGCCGAGCGCGGTCACCGCGTGGCTCACCGCGCGCGAGCGCGCGATCCCCGACGCGCCGCAGTTCGCCGACGGCTGCACCGCGCAGGGCGACGGCACGCCGCCCGCGATCATGACGCCGATCGAGGGCGAGGTCGTCACGCTGATCCCGGGCATGCCGACCGGCAAGCAGCTCGTGCCGCTCGCGGCCTCGACCCGCGGCGCGACGCTGACCTGGTTCGTCGACGGCGCGCTGGTCGGCACGACGCCGGCGAGCCAGCGCGCGTACTGGACGCCCGAGCTCGGCAAGCACGAGATCGTCGTCGCCGACGACGCCGGGCGCAAGGCGCGGCGGACGATCGACGTGCGCCGGCGCTAGTCGAGGAGCTCGCTGGGGTTCCGGGGCGAGTCAGTCCTTGATCGACAGCTTCCAGCCGTGGTCGGTGGCGACGAACAGCAGCGGGGGGCCAGCGTCGTCGGTCTTGCCGTCCATCTCGAACCGGTACTGCACCCACGCGACGTCGAGATCGCGCACCAGGCGATCGGGCTCGTCGGCGACCGCGACGTGCCTGGTCTTGACGACGCGCGCGCCGACCAGCTTGGCGCCGCCATCCTTGAATTCGCGGCACCGCCCGTCGATGAAGTCGGTCAGCTCCGCCTCGTAGTCGGCGCGATCGCCCGTGCGCTTGCTCAGCGCGCTCGCCTCGTCGAAGCTGATCACGCCGGCGCGCGCGGCGGCCTTGTCGCACGCGATCAGCGCGCGCATCAGCGTCATCGCGGGTTCGACCGCGCCAGCGGTGGCCGGCGCGGAGGCCGGCGGCGGCGCTGCCGGCGCGGCGGCGGTCGGCGGCGCGGGTCTGGGATCACCGCACGCGACGAGCGCGACGGCCGCGAGCAAGCGAGCCTTCATCGGACGAACATAGCGCGAACAACGCGGCCCGCCGGCGCGTTTTCATCGCATGTCCGCGACGACCCTCGCGATGCTGTCGATCGCGCTGGTCGCGTGCGACAGCGGCAGGTCACCGGCTCCACCCCCGCCCGCGCCACCTCCGCCACCGCCGGCCGTGCTGCACGATGCCGCGCCGATCGATGCGCGCAGCGACGCGATGATCGATGCCCCGATCGACGCGCCGGTCGCCCGCACGAGCGACGACGACTTCAAGGCCATGGTGCGCGCGTACGCCAAACGCAGGCGGCTACAGCTCGCGTCGTGGGGGACGCTGCACCTCGACGGCAGCAAGAAGCCGTACCGCTACGCCG
>DATJAE010000041.1:0-11371 GCA_035516595.1 Kofleriaceae bacterium
CGGGAGGCCATTGCCGTCGGAGCCCGAGCCGCTGCCGCTGCCGCTGCCGCTGCCGCTGCCGCTGCCGCTGGAGCCCGAGCCGCTGCCCGAGCCCGAGCCCGAGCCCGAGCCCGAGCCGCTGCCCGAGCCCGAGCCGCTGCCCGAGCCCGAGCCCGAGCCGCATCCCAGGAAGTCGTTCAGTACCTGCATGCGGTGGGGGATGAACACCTCCGCCTCGGCCGGCGACTGCGTGCCTTGCTCGTCGATCTGCACGAAGCCGAGCGTGATCGGCCAGGCCAGGTTGCCGCCGAGCAGCACGCCGTTCGACACCTCGTGGCAGCCGCCGCAGGTCTGGGTGGTCGCGCGGTCGTAGATGTTCTGCGGCGTGAGCCGCGAGCCGAGCGCGGTCAGCTTGGCCTGCACCTTCGTGGTCAGCGAAGCCTCGGCGTCGAACGCGTACTGCACGCGCGTGGGATCGCCGCCGAATGGCTCGGACACGCTCTCGTACGTGTTGTACTGGTTCGCGTCGGGCAGCGAGATCGCGTTGACGTCGCTCGCCGCAGCGAGCTCGGGCACCGCGGTCGACACGAACCAGGTCTGGAACGCCGGCGCCTTGGCGTGCTGCCCCGAGAACAGCAGCTGCGACGGGTTGTTCTTGACCGTCTGCTCGACGAACTGCGCGGTGCACACCGACGGGTCGCCCGAGCACACCTTCTGCCACTTGAACTCGCGCAGGTTCCACTGGACGTTGTCGACGAAGCTGTTGAGCCGGACCTGGCCCGCGCCGGCGAACCCGACGCCCTTGGCGGAGACCGGCGGGAACGGCATGCCCGGCAGGCCGTCGAAGAAGAAGCTCTCGAGCAGGCTGGCGCGCTTGCTCGCCGAGGTCACGCTCGACAGGCTCGCCCAGAACTGCGCGACCGGCAGGCAGCTCGACACGCCGTTGCTGACCACCGGCGGCGTGCGCATCTCGACGATGATCGCGGCGCGGCCGTCGAGGCCGGTCTGCTTCCAGAACACGATGCGCGACTCGCCGCAGGTCGAGCCATCGGCCGCGGCGAGGTCGAAGCGATTGACCAGCGCGACCGGGCTGTAATGCAGGGCGCCCGCCTGGCCGGTGAACGGGTTCATCGTGGCGACGCTCGCCTCGGGAGGCCGGCACGAGATGCCGTAGTCGTTGGGGTCCATGGTCGGGCTGCTCGGGCAGTCGCTGAACGCGGCGTAGAGCTCCCGGAACATCGCGAGCGGCGCGCTCGGCACGGTCACGCCGGCCGGCGTGGTCGTGCGGATCTGCTCGAACACCTTGCGCAGGTTGAACCGCGCCTCGGTGACGATCGTCGGATCGGTCTCGATCATCGATTGCGCGGTGATCGCGGGACAGCTCTGTGCGGCGAGCTCGGCGGACGAGGTCGGCGAATCGGCACCGACGCAGCTCGCGAGGCCGAGCAACAACGAAGCACGGACGAGACGCATGGCAGCTCCTTGGTGAGTTGTCACGCGCACAGCAACAACGGGACCACCGCGCACGCGCGCGCGGCGCACGCGATTTCGCACGTCGTGCGTGTCGGGGACTCCCCACACCACGCGAGAGCCCGAGGCGACGCGCGCTCGCGGCCTCGAAAAACCGAGCCGAACGTTACAGCGCGGTTAGCGCTTCGGCCTGGGCAGCGCGACGTCGATCCGCTCGCCGACGTACGACGGGAAGCGCGGCACGCCGTCGTCGGACAGCTCCTGGTAGCGGAACGTGATCACCGCGCCGATCGCCGGCGGGTGCTCGCGCTCGGCGTCGGAGAACCCGGTGCCGACGTTGAACCGCACGCCGCTCGGCAGCTCGCAGATCAGCGCGCCGAGCCGGCCCTTGTGCTTGCCCGTGCCGGGCGCGTGGCCGATCACCCGGCCTTCGGCGTCGTGGAACGTCTTGACCTTGAGCAGCGACGACGATCGCCCGACCTCGTAGCCCGAGCCGGGCCGGCGCAGCATCAGGCCCTCGCCGCCGAGCGCCTCGACCTTGGCGAGCTCGCGACGCAGGTGATCGACGCCGTCGCAGCGCACGTGCTCGTGCCAGCGCGCGTGGGGCGCGCGGGCGCGGGCGAGCACCTTCTGGGCGTGGGCGAGCCGATCCTCGAAGCCGCCGCGCGCGTTCGGCGCGTCGAACACGACGTAGGTGACCTGCCTCCACTCCTGGCCGCCCGCGCCGGAGCGCACGATGCTGGTCGTGCGCTGGAACTGCTTGCGGCCGACCCACAGCTCGCCGTCGAGCGTGTCGGCGGGCAGATCCGCGACGAACCAGTCGGGCGCCTGGAACGAGTTGCCGAGCCGCGACACGAAGGTCTCGCCGTCCCAGTAGGCGCGGATCCCGTCGAGCTTCTCGCTCATCCACCAGCCGGTCGGGTCGCGATCGACCTCCCACTTGTGCGCGAGCAGGATCGGCGGCGCCTTGTCACCGGCGTCCTTCGGCTTCTGCGCGCTCGCCGCCGGCGCGCTGGTGCCGACCCGCCGGGCCTCGACGTCGTCGCCCAGGTACGCGCGCAGGTGCTTGCACGTGCGCCGGTCGATCGCCGCGCCCTGGTTGCGCCACGCGGGGCAGCTGCACGAGTAGACGTTGCCCTGCCGCTTGAGCGTGTAGGTTCCGGACGAGCCCTTGACGTCGACCGAATCGCCGTCCGCTAGCGTCGCCATCAGCCGTCCTTGTACCCCTCGCCGGCCAGCGCCTTCTTGAGCCGCTCGTAGGCCTTCTTCGCAGCGTCGCCGCCGGCGTAGCTCTCGATCGACTCCATGTGCACGGCCTTGTCGTCGACCCACACCCAGGTCTCGACCTTGCGGCTGCCGGCCTCGAGCACCATGCGCTGCGCGCTCGCCGGCCGGCCGCTCGCCGGCGGCGCCGCGGCCTTGGCCGAGGCCTTGAGCGCGGCGGTCAGGGCCGGGGCGTCGTCGTCGTCGTCGCCGGTGTCGTCGTCCTCGTCGTCGTCCGCACCACCGCCACCACCGCCGCTGCCAGCGTCGACGTAGCCCTTCTTGCGCTTCTCGCGGACCAGCTTGTCGTACTCGCTCTGCGCGAGCGCGGCGTTGCCGAAGTCCTTGACCTGGGTCTGGCCGGCCGAGCCGATCTTCCCGTAGTTGACGTAGAGCGTCTTGTCGTCGACGCGCGCGCGCCAGAACTTGCTGGAGGTCCCTTCCTCGAACTCGAGATGCACGGTCCAGTCGCTCATCGTTCACCCCTGGGAGTTGCGCGCCGCGATCAACCGATCGATGCGCTCCATGAACGCCTTGCCCTTCGCGCGATCGGTCATCATTACGAACGCGGCGAGGCCCTTGAGATGCTCGAGCGTCTCGCCCTTGCCCGGCCGGCCGAGCTCGCGGTTCTTGATCGCGGCGCGCAGCTCGCGGATGCGCGCGCGCGGCACCCGCGCCGGCGGGCGGCCCGGCGCGGCGTTGACCACCAGGCCGGTCACGCTCTGGCGCGCGCCCGAGCGCATCACCCGCGTCTTCTGCGGGTGGATCGCGAAGCCCTCGGCGGCGACGATCGCGCCCGTCGCGTGGAGCAGGCCCGACACGTCGGTCCTGGCGTCGCCGTGCCACGAGAACGTCAGGTCGTCGGCATAGCGCGTGTAGCGGCAGCCGAGCTTGCGCGCGAGGCCGGACAGCCGCGCGTCGAGCCGCAGGCACAGCGCGTTGGTGATCGACGGGCTGGTCGGCGCGCCCTGCGGCAAGGAGCGCGGGCCGGTCGCGACGTGATAGGTCTTGCCGTGGGTGACGACCTGCTCGCGCGGCGACTCGGTCGCGAGCAGCGCCATCAGGGTCGCGACCTGCTCGGTGAGGCCGGCGCGGCGGAGCAGGCCCTTGACCCGCCGCCAGGTCACGCTCGGATAGAACCCGCGGATGTCGAGCTTCACCACGATCTTCGCGCCGGCGTGGACGCGCGCGTTGGTGACGATCGATCGGCCGACCAGAAAGCCGTGCGCCGCGCCGTGGACCGGCAGGTGCTCGGTGACCTCGCGCATGAGGAAGCGCTGCACGCGCTTGAGCTCGGGCTTGGGCGCCGAGATCAGGCGCGGCGTGCCGTCGCGCTTGGGGACGAGCCAGCGGTGGTAGTGCGTGCCGGAGTCGACGTCGCGGTGGAACGCGAGCCAGCGCAGCCGCGGGACGTCGAGCCCGAGCGCCGCGGCGAGCGCGTCGACGCCGTCGATCGCGGGCAGCGCGTTGTCGGCCCGGCGCTTTTCGGGATCCTCGGGATCGAAGCGATCGACGTCGGCGGTGTCGTGCCACCACACGCCGGCGCCGAGGTGGACGACGTGCGCGCGCCGGTACGCGAGCCAGGCGCGGCGGTGGAGCTCGCGGCGGACGCGGCGCTCCTCGTCGCGCCGCGCCTTGTATGCCTTCTTCTCGGCGTCGCCCGACGGCGCGCCCGGATCGGCGAGACCTTGCCGCGCGATCTCGGCGTCGACCCACGCGCGGATCCCGCCGGTGGCGGCGATGTCCGCCCAGCGCGGCAGCTCGTCAGCCATGGCTTACCCGCGCGGAAAAAGTGGAGGAGGAGTCGGGCCCGTTACCACCCTCATGGGACACGGTAGGCTCACCGGTCTGCCGCCCGTACGGGGTCTCCGCGCGGTGCTCAAACCTCGGTGGCGTGGTTGGTCCAGCTGAGCACCGCGCGGAGACCCCGTACGGGCGAGCAGACCAAGAACAGCCTACCTTGTGGAGATTGGCCTGTGATTGTGCCCGGGCGGCGCGACGCCGCCCTTGCGCCGAAGCGCAGGCTAACGGAACCGACTCCTCCTCCGAACCTGGTTGGCCCAGGACGAGACTAGTCCTGGGTTGCATCGAGATATCCTTTCGTGGCGAGCTGTGCAAGCCGCGCGAAGTACGCCGCGCGCGCGGCATCGAGCGATTCGAAGCGCAGCTTCTGCATGCGCAGCGCGTCGCCGACGCCGAACCGCGCGACCACCAGGCGGCCGTCGAGCGACAGCCGGTAGGTCTCCGCGCCGCGCGGTGTGCGACGGAGCAGGATCCGGGTCTCGGCGGTGATCCGCGCGCGGCCCTCCGGCGTGTCGCGCTCGGCTTCGAGCCGCGCCTGCTCGCGCGCGTGCAGGACGCGCAGCGCGATCATGTGCTCGCACGGGCCCTCCTTGATCCCGGCGCGGCGGAACGCCGAGCACGTGCAGCTCGCGGCCGAGGTGCGGCCCTCGCGATCGACCGTGAACGCCGGGAAGAACGTGCGGTGGGCCTTGGCGTCGACCACCTGGCCCTCGATCGTGCGGCCCTCCGGCTGGTCGTGGACCTTGCTGAGCGTCACCGCGCCGGGCTCGCCGAGCAGGCGGTGCGCCGCGGCCTCGCGCGGATCGCGGAAGCGCAGCGCGGCCGGCGCGGGCGGCGGCTCGACCAGCGCGCGCGCGTAGAGCTGGCCGGTCGCGAGATCGTGACCGACCCGCAGCTGCGCGAGCGCGGCGAGCAGCGTGCGGCGGACCTCGGCGCGCGGCCGGCCGAGCCGCGGCGCGAGCTCGTCGAGCGTGGCCGGCTGGGCGAGCGCGGCGACCAGCGCGTCGATCGCGCGCGGATCGTCGTCGGCGGCGAGCAGGTCGAACGTCGCGATCCCGGCCCAGCCGGCGTCGGTCCATCCCGACAGCGCGAGCGCGAGCGTGGCGTCGCCGAGATCCGCGACGTAGATCGCGGGCAAGCCGGGCCCGGCGATCGCGACATCGAGCCGGCGGGCGAACGGCAGCACGCGGGCGAGCGCGTTGAGCCGGTTGCGCCCCCACGTGCGGATCACGCGCGGCTGCGCGCCGCGGTACGGCCCGCCGGTGCCGTGCACCACGAGGTCCCACGGCTCGAGCACCAGGCGCGGCCGCTCGCCGGGCACCAGCTCGTAGCGCAGCCCGCGCGGCGGCTGCTTGGCCTTGCGCATGCGCAGCGCGTGCAGGACGTTGTAGAGGTCGATCGGCGACAGCTCGAAGCGATCGGCGGCGAGCAGCGACGCGGCCTGCATCTGGCCGAACGCGCGCAGCCAGCGCACCGGCACGCGCCGGGTCCTCGCCGCGCCGCCGGCCGGATCGATCGCGAGCGTGGTCGCGCGGTAGCTGCGCACCCGCGCGATCGTCGCGAGCGCGGCGGTACCGAGCTCGACGAACGTGGTGGCGCGCGCGCCGAGCGGGCCGGCGAACGCGTCCTGGCGCAGCGCGAGCTGGGCGTAGGTCGACTCGTCGCGCGACAGCACCTCGAAGCGCACCGCCTCGGGCGCGATCGTGCACACCGGATCGAGCGGATCGTCCTGCTTGGCCGCGGCGCCGTACTGCAGCGCGAGGTACTCCTTCTGCGCGTCCCACACCGCCTTGGACACGCCCTTGCCGCGCTGGATCAGGTACGCGAGGTAATCGGCGCGGTCGCTGGCCTTGCGCCGCAGGTCGAGCCCGAGCACGTCGCCGATCGCGAGCAGCGCCTCGCGCACGACGCCCGGCCGGTGCAGCCTGGCCGTGACCCGCGCCGGGCGCCGGGCATCGCCGGGCAGCGCGAGCTGCATCGCGTCGGTGGTGGCCGCGGCGGTGGCCGCGCCGAACGAGACGCCGATCTCGACGTGGGTCAAGCGAGGCCTCCAGGTCGTCGCGGATCGTGCCCGTGCCACGCGCGCGCGCGCGTGCACGTGCACGTCGACGAATCGGGACGATCACTCGTCGTCATCCTCGTCCTCGTCTTCCTCGTCTTCCTCATCGTCGTCGTCGTCGTCGTCCTCGTCGCCGCCGTCGTCGCCGCCGCCGTCGTCGCCGCCGTCGTCGTCGTCGTCGTCGTCGTCGTCGTCCTCGTCGTCGTCCACCGCGTCGGCCTCCGCCGGCGCGTGCTCGCCGCGCTTGCCCTTGTCGCGGCCCTCGGCGTACGTCCTGTCCGCGCGCAGCGCGCGCCGCAGCGCCTTCCACGCCGCGAGCTTCACCGCGTCGGGCTCCGCGGCGTCGCGGTGGATGCGCTCGAGCACCGCCTTGGCCTCGTCACCGCCGATCCGGCCGAGCGCCGCGATCGCCGCCAGCCGCGCCGGATCCTCGCCGCGCGCGCTCGCGATCGCGACCAGCTCGGCGACCGTGCGCCCGGCGAGCGCGACCGCCAGCGCCCACGCGCGGGTCGACGGCTCGGCGACCAGCGGCGCCGCGAGCTCGCGCCACGCACTCAGCGCGAGCGGCGCGATCGTGGTCGCGTCGGCGCGCGCGCCGAGCCCGCGCACGATCGCGGCGGCCGAGCTCGCGCCGCGCGCCGCGAGCGCGGCCGAGGCCACCGCGCGGACCTCGCGATCGGCGTCGCCGACCGCGTTGCCGAGCGCCTCGCCCGACACGACCAGCCCGATCGCGGCGCGCCGCACCTCGGCGGGCGCGCGCTCGTTGGCGACCGCACTCGCGCCCGCAGCTGCCGCGCTCGCCCCGACCCGACCCGCCGCCCACAGCGCCGCGCGCCACGCGTGCGCCTGGTCGGCCTGGCGCGCCGCCCCGCCGCGGCCGCCCGCAGCCTCCGTCCAGCCGGCCGCGCTCGCCGCCACCGCCGCGGCCACCGCGTCGCCCAGCCCGTGCGCGGCGTCGCCGCCGTAGCCGGCCAGCCACGCCGCCTCGGCCCGTGGCCGCGGATCGCCGCCGCGCAGCGCCGCGTCGAGCTCGCGCACCGGCAGCGCCGCGCGCCGGATCAGGCCCTCGCGCAGCATGCGGCGCACGTCGGCGCTGATCACCTGGCCGAGCCGCGCGACCAGGGTCGCCGGATCGCCCTGGCCGGCCAGGTAGCGCGCCGCCGGCGCCGACACGTCGTCGTGCTTGGAACCCAGCGCGTAGAGCGACAGCCGCGTGCGATCGCCGCCGAGCACGTCGCCGAGCGCCTTGACCGCCGCCGCGCGCACCGCGCCATCCTCGTCGCCGAGCAGCTCGACCAGCACCGGCTCGCTCGACGCGGCGCGCGCGATGCCGAGCTCGCGCACCGCGATCACGCGCACCGCGCCCTCGGCCTCGCGATCGCTCGCGACCCGCTCGACCAGGCCGAGCATGCCGGCGAAGCGCAGCGCGATCATCGCGCGCGAGCGCACCGCCGTCGCGCCCCCGAGCGCGAACCGCTCGAGCCGCGCGCGCACCTCGGCGGCCTCGTCGCCCTCGAGCGCGGGCGCGAGCCGGCCGAGCGCCTCGATCGCGGCGCTCCTCAGCGCGCGGCTGTGCTCGTCGTCGACCTCGGGATCGAGCAGCGGCCGGAGGTGCTCGAGCGCGCGGCGATCGCCGAGCCCGCCGAGCGCGACCAGCGCGCGCTGCTGCTCGTCGGGCAGACCGGCCTTCGCGACCAGCAACAGCGGCTGGAACGCCTCGGGCCGCTTGCGCGCGGCGAGCCCCTCGGCGGCGGGCAGCACGAGCTCGCGCCGGCCGCCGCGCAGCGCCGACTCGAGCGCGGCGAGCGTCGCGCCCGGCACGTACTCGGCGCGCAGCGCGAGCGCCTGCGCCGCGGCGACCCGCACCTCGGGCGCGCGATCGCCGATCAGGCGCGCGAGCACGTCCTCGGCGCGGCGATCGTCGACGTTGCCGAGCCGCAGCGCCGCGCCGAGCCGCGCGGCCGGTAGCGGGCTCTGCGCGAGCGCGCCGAGCTGCGCGATCGCGAGGTCCTCGCGGTAGCGGGCGCGCGCGCGGCCGTCGGGCAGGAGCTGCATCCGCGCGGTGCGGTCGCGCACGATCTCGCCGAGCGCGGCGAGCACCGGCTCGACCAGGTCGGCGAGCTCGCCCTCCTTGCCGGCCTGGACCGCGACCAGCAGGCGCACCAGGCTCGGCGCGCCGGCCTCGTGGTGCAGCTTGCCGAGCGCCGCGATCAGCGCCTTGCGATCGGCGGTGCGCTCGGGATCGTCGTCGAGCCGCGCCGCGATCGCCTCGGCCGCCGCGCCCGCGCTCGCGGGGCGATCGGCGAGCGCGACCAGCGCCGCCAGCGCGGCGCGGCCGTGATCGTCGCCGCGCAGGAAGCCGGCGAGCACGTCGATGCCGAGCGGATCGCCGCGCCGCGCGAGCGCGATCGCGGCCGCGAGCCTCAGATCGGCGTGCTCGCTGGCGAGCGAGCCGACCAGCGCGTCGTGGATCGCGGACGTCTGCTCGGGCGCGGTCGCGAGCTGGCTGATCGCGCCGAGCCGGATGTCGCCGAACTTGCTGCGCGCCGCGACCAGCTGCGGCTCGGCCGAGCCGGCGGGGTAGAGCCGCGGCAGGCGCAGCGCGGCGTGCGCGCGGACCTCGGGCGCGTCGGCGTCGAGCGCGCGCCGCACCAGCTCGGCGGCGCGGTCGTCGCCGGCCTCGGCCAGCGGCACGAGCTCGTCGATCGCCGCCTTGCCGAGATCGGGCGCGGCGTCGATCGCCATCGCGAGCGGCGCGAGCGCGCCGGTGGGGTACAACGAGCGCAGCGCGGCCATCGCGGCCTGCCGCACCAGGTGGTGCGGATCGCCGAGCGCGTGGCGCAGGACCGGGAGCACGGCGTCGGCGCCGACCGCGTCCTGCCGCGCGAGCTCGACCAGCCGCGCGACCGCGTCGCGCCGCACGCGATGGGTCTCGTCGACCTCGCCCGCCGGCGCCTGGCGGACGAGCCCCGCGTAGACGCCGAACACCAGGCGCTGCGCCGCCGCGGCCTCGATCGGCGCCGGCGCGCCGCTGCGCAGGAAGAGCCGCGCGAGGCCCTCGAGCTCGGTCGCCTCCGGCTCGCGGCGCTCGCCGACCAGCCGGCGCAGCCAGCCGGTCTTGCGCGCGAGCCGCGCCTCGGTCGACCACGTCGTGTTCGCGATCGGCGCGCCGCGCGCCGGGCCGGACAGCCGCGCGGCCTCGCGCCAGAACGTGAGCGGCTGCGGCCGCAGCGCGAGCACCTGGGTCGCGGCGTAGCGCTGGCCCGGATCGTCGCTCGCGATCGCGTTGCCGACCACCGCGAGCATCGCGCTGCGGCGCGGCGGCGGCGGCCAGTCCTTCATGTCGGCCGCCTTCTCGGGCTGGCGCGGCCCGACCAGCTCGGCGATCACGTCGTCGGCGCGCTCGCCGCGCGCGCGGCGCTCGTAGAGACGCGCCGCCGCGAACCGGATCTCGGCGCTCGGGCTCGCCATCGCGTCGACCAGCAGATCGGGCGCGATGCCGGCCTCGGCGAGCGCGGCGTCGCGCGCGACGATCACCGCGAACGCGAGGTCGGCGATCTCGCGATCCTTGTCCTCGAGGCCCTGGCGCAGCCCGCGCACGCCGTCGGGGCCGAGCGCGACGAACCCGACGATCGCACCGATCCGCAGCGGGCGGTGGTCGTGGCGCTGCGTGCCGGCGAGCACCGGCAGCGCGCGCAGGTCGCCGAGCTTGGCCAGGCCCTCGCCGCCCCACGACCGCACCGCGAGATCGCCGTGGCCGAGCAGCGCGAGCAGCGCCGCGAGCGCCTGGCTCGAGCCGGGCTGCGCCGCGGTCGCGCGGCCGCGCGCCGCCATCGCGCGGACCCGCGGATCGTCGTCGTCGACCAGGCCCTGCAGGAAGCCGATCGCGCTGGCGTCGCCGATCGAGCCGAGCGCGCGCGCGGCGCGCTGGCGGATCGGATCGCTCGGCCGGTTGAAGTCGGTCTTGCCGATCGCGAGCAGCTTCTGCATCGGCCCGCTCGCGCGCACGTCGCGGCGATCGCCGCACAGCTCGCCGGCGCGCACGCGCAGCTCGTAGAAGATCGAGCCGAGCGCGAGCGCGAAGCCCTCGGCGTCGTTCGGCGCGACCGCGTCGAGCGCCTCGATCGCGGCGAGGTGGACCGGCGGGTGGTCGTCTTCGATCAGCTTGACCAGCCGGGCGCGCACCGCGCTCGCCGGCGCGTGCCTGGCGCCCGCGGCGCCGGCCGCGCGCACCTGGGCCGCCGGCGACTCCATCGCCGCGACGTAGACCTCGGGCGCGGCGACCAGCGCGCTGCCGTCGGGCGCCTTGGTGAGCGCCGCGAACGCGGCGAGCCCGACCTGCGGCGACGGATCGCGCACCAGCGCGACCAGCTGGCGCTCCATCGCCGGCGTGGCCTGCTTGGCCTGGCGGCGGCGCTCGATCTCGGCGACCACCTGCGCGCGCAGATCGGCGTGGCGGCTCGCCGCGCCGCGCGCGATCGGCGTCTCGGGATCCGCGGTGTGCCACGCCCACAGCGTGCGGAACGCCTCGAGCCGGACCTTGGCGGCCTCGTCGTCGAGCGCGTCGCCGAGCAGCGCGTCGGCGCGGGCGTGCGCGGGCGTGCCGGGCGCGCCGGCGCGCACCAGGATCTGCAGCGCGCGCACCCGGATGTCCTCCTGGCTGCAGCGCAGCGCGAGCTCGGCGAACGCGAGCTCGCCGGATGCGCCGCCGGCGACCGCGAGCTTGGCGAGCGCGTCGAACGCGAACGCGCGGACGTCGGCATCGCCGTCGTCGAGCAGCCAGGTCAGCCGCGGGGG
>DATJAE010000042.1:0-76465 GCA_035516595.1 Kofleriaceae bacterium
TGACCACGAACGTCCGCGGGGTCTCGGCGTGCGCGAACCGGAGCCGGATGAGATCGCCCAGGTGGAACAACGCCTCCGTCTCAGGATCGAAGTAGTCGCGCACGTTGCTACCACAGTGCAACGAATGGCTGCGCGCGTCGAGGTAGCTCCGGGTTAGGTCCCGAGGAACCCCAGGATCGGCTATGGGTTACGCGACGTGTGCGGCTCGGTGCCGTCGACGTACTCGACCGCGTCCTTGCACGACAGGCTCTCGTAGGCCATCAGCGAGTCGCGGTCGCCGAACGAGTCGGGGCACTCGACGCGACAGCGCTCGCGGTCGCGATCGCTGTGGCCGGGCTTGCACTCGATGTAGTGCGCGCACGCGCCGTCGCACGTGCCGGTCAGGCGCGGGCCGCCGATCTTCTTGACGATGCAGCCCGCGATCGAGCCGGCGATCGCGACGCCGAGCACGACGCCGCGCACCGCGCCGCTCACGCGCGACCTCCGTGCCGGCCGGCGCCACCGGCGAAGCGCGTCGCGCCGGCGACCGCCTCGCCGAGCGCCTGCGATCCGAGCGCGAGCTCCTGGGCGAGCGCGTGCTCGAGATCGAGATCGTGCTGGAGGTAGGCGCTCATCCGATCGGCGCGCAGCGCGGCCTGCGGCAGCTCGGCGAGCTCGTGCGCGAGCCGCTCGGCCGCGGCGCGCGCGTCGCCGTGCGGCGCGACGCGGTGGACCAGGCCGATCGCGAGCGCCTCGTCGGCGGACACCGCGCGCCCGGTCAGGATGAGATCGAGCGCGCGCGACAGCCCGATCAAGCGCGGCAGGCGGATCGTACCGCCGTCGATCAGCGGCACGCCGAACCGGCGGCAGAACACGCCGAGCACCGCGTCCTGCTCGGCCACCCGCAGGTCGCACCACAGCGCGAGCTCGAGCCCGCCGGCGACCGCGTGGCCGGCGATCGCGGCGATCACCGGCTTCTGCAGCACCATCCGGCTCGGGCCCATCGGGCCGTCGCCCTGGGGCTCGACCCGGTTGGGCGCGCCGGTCGCGAGCGCCTTGAGGTCGGCGCCGGCGCAGAACGTGCCGTGATCGCCCCACAGCACGCCGACCCGCGCGGTGTCGTCGGCATCGAACGCGCGAAACGCGTCGGCCAGCGCCTGCGCGGTGGCCCGGTCGACCGCGTTGCGGGCGGCCGGCCGGTCGAGAATGACGGTCGTCACCGGCCCGGAGCGTTCGACGCGGAGCATTGTTCGACTCTATCATCGGCGACATGAAACGGATCGCGATCCTGACGAGCGGTGGTGACGCACCTGGCATGAACGCAGCGATCCGCGCCGCGACGCTGGTCGGCCGCGCCTTCGGTGCGGATATCTTTGGGATCGAGCGCGGCTACCGCGGGCTGCTCGACGACGCGTTCGTGGCGCTCGGCCCCGCCGATGTCGCCGGCATCCTGCGCGAGGGCGGCACGATCCTCGGCTCGGCGCGCTGCAAGGAATTCCACGAGCGCCCGGTCCGCGATCGCGCCCGCGGGATCCTCGCAGCGCGCGAGATCGACGGGTTGATCGTGATCGGCGGCAACGGCTCGCTCACCGGCGCGCTCCACCTCGCCGACCCGGCCGAGATCGGCGGCGGCCGGCCGCTGCGCGTCACCGGCGTGCCCGCGTCGATCGACAACGACCTCGGGCTCACCGGGCTCTCGATCGGCGTCGACACCGCGATGAACACGATCGTCGAGGCGTGCGACAAGATCGCCGACACCGCGACCGCGCACGACCGCACGTTCATCGTCGAGGTGATGGGCCGCGACTGCGGCTACCTCGCGATGACCTCCGCGATCGCGGTCGGCGCCGACCTCGCGCTGTTTCCCGAGGCCGGCAAGCCCGAGGCGAAGATCGTCGAACAGATCGTCGACACCGTGCTCGCGATCCGCGCCAAGCAGCGCCGCGCGCGCAAGGTGATCGTGATCAAGGCCGAGGGCGTGCAGATGCCGGTCGACCGGCTCAAGGCGCAGGTCGACGCGCGGCTGCGCGAGCGCTCGCCCGACGCCGAGCCGAGCGCGATCGAGACCCGGGTGACCGTGCTCGGCCACGTCGTGCGCGGCGGGCGGCCGTCGGCGTTCGATCGCCTGCTCGGCAGCCGGCTCGCCAACGTCGCGCTGCGCGCCCTGATCGACGGCGACAGCCACAAGATGGCGTCGTGGATGCCACCGGTGGATCTCGCAGCCAACGTCGGCAAGCGCTCGGCGTTCGATCCGTACTGCTGGCTGGTCGATCTCGGCGCGGTGCTCGAGGAGACCAAGCACCTGCTCGAGGGCCACAGCCCGCTCGCGCGCTGGCGCGCCGCCGCGTTCGACCAGATCGAGGACGCGCTGCTGCTATAGTGGGACCGTGGCGGTGCCGGACGACGAGCTCGCGACCCTGATCGAGCGCTCGCCGATCGGGATGTACCGCGCGCACCTCGATGGTTCGCTGGTCCACGTCAACCCCGCGCTCGCGCGCATGCTCGGCTACGCGTCGCCCGGCGAGCTGCTCGCGAAGAACCTCGATCGCGACATCTACGTCGATCCCGCGCAGCGCGTGCGCGTGCCGACCGGCGTGGTCGATCGAGCGCGCGTGCGCTGGAAGCGGCGCGATGGCGCGCAGCTCGAGGTCCACGTGTGGGGCCACGCGACCGAGAGCGACCCGCCGCAGTTCGCCGCGTGGGCGGTCGACGTGACCGCGCTCGCGTCGACCAGCGACGAGCTGCGCAAGACCGCCGAGATCCTCGAGTTCGCGATGAGCCAGATCCCGGCGATCTACTGGACGGTCGATCGCGACCTGCGGATCGTGCGGACCGGCGGCGCGGTCGAGCGCCTGCTCGGCTACCCCGCGAATCGGTTCCTCGGCTCGTCGCTGGTCGCGGCGCACGCGATCGAGACCGGCACCGCCGACCCGATGGTGTTCCACCAGCGCGCGCTGCGCGGCGAGACCGTGCAGTGGGAGACCGAGTACACCGGCAAGTGCATGAGCAACAGCCTCGCGCCGCAGCGCGGGCCGAACGGCGAGATCGTCGGCGCGATCGGCACGTGCATCGACGTCACCGCGCCGCGCCAGCTCGAGCGCCGGATGATCGAAGCGCAGCGCGCCGAGAGCCTCGGCGTCCTCGCGGGCGGGCTCGCGCACGACTTCAACAACCTGCTGGTCGCGGTGATCGGCAGCGCCGACCTCGCGCTGCGCGAGATCGGGCAAGGCGCGCCCGGCCGCGCCGCGATCGAGAACATCCGCGACGCCGGGCTGCGCGCCGCCGAGCTCACCCGCCAGCTGCTCGCGTACGCCGGGCGCGCCGGCGCAGGTACGACCGGGGTCGCGCTCGCGCCGCTGGTCGACGAGCTGCTGCGCATCGCGGGCGCGACCATCCCGCCCGGGGTCCGGGTCGAGCTCGCCGTGCCGGCCGGGCTCGCGGTGCGCGCCGATCCGGGCCAGCTCCGCCAGGTGCTGCACAATCTCCTGATCAACGCGTGCGAGGCGATCGGCAGCGCCGGCGGCACGATCGCGATCCGCGCGGGCGCGATCGATCACGACGGCAGGGCCACGCTCGACGACCCGCTCGCCGCCGCGCCCGGCCGCTACGTCGCGCTGGAGGTCGCCGACAACGGCCCGGGGATCGCGCGCGACCTGCTGCGCCGGGTGTTCGAGCCGTTCTTCACGACCAAGCACACCGGTCACGGCCTCGGCCTGGCCGCGGTGCTCGGCATCGTGCGTGCGCACGGCGGCGGCATCCGCGTGCGCACTGCACCCGGCGCCGGGACGACGATCGAGGCGCTGTGGCCGATCGCGGCGGAGGAGCCCGCGCACGCCGCTACGCCGGCCACCGCGACCGTGCTGGTGGTCGACGACGAGGACCTGGTGCGCGACGTCGTGGTGCGGATGATCGAGGACCTCGGCTACAGCGCGCTTCCCGCGGCCAGCGGCGCCGCGGCGCTTGCGCTACTCGACCACCACGCGGTCGATGCCGTGCTGGTCGACCTGACGATGCCGATGATGAGCGGGGTCGACGTGATCGCCGCGGTGCGCGCGCGCCGGCCGGGCCTGCCGGTCGTGCTGTGCTCGGGATTCGACCGAGACGGGCGCGGCAGCGGGGCGGCCGATGCCTATCTGCCCAAGCCGTTTCGGATCGAGGCGCTCGAACGTACACTCGCGAAACTACTGCCGTTACGAAGTGTGTAGTGCTCGCCAGCGCCGACTGCCCGTGGTTAAGGTGTGATTCGTGGCCGACGCACAACTCGCAAGCATCAAGGTGCTCCTCATCGAGGACGACACTCGCCTCGCGCAGCTCACGGCGCGCTATCTCGAGAGTCACAACGTGCTCGTCACGTGTGCCGGCGACGGCATCGAGGGTCAGAACGAGGCGCTGCGCCGCCAGTACGACTGCGTCGTGCTCGACCTCATGCTGCCCGGGCGCGACGGCATCGAGGTGTGCCGCCAGCTGCGCGGGCGGATCGACGTGCCGATCGTGATGGTCACCGCGCGCGGCGAGGAGGCCGATCGCGTGCTCGGCCTCGAGGTCGGCGCCGACGACTACGTCACCAAGCCGTTCTCGCCACGCGAGCTGCTCGCGCGGATCCGCGCCAACGTACGGCGCGTGCGCGGCCAGGCCGGCCCGCCGGCCGAGACCATCCAGATCGGCGCGCTCGTGCTCGACCCGTCGAAGATGGCGGTGACGCTCGACGGCAAGCTGGTCGACGTCACGGCCTACGAGTTCTCGATCCTGCGCGCGCTCGCGCAGCGCCCCGGCAAGGTGCTGTCGCGCGAGCAGCTGCTCGATCTCGCGAAGGGCTCGGCCGATCTCAGCTTCGACCGCTCGATCGACGTCCACGTGTCTCGGCTGCGCGCCAAGCTCGGCGACGACTCGCGCAATCCGAAGATCCTGAAGACCGTGCGCGGCGCCGGCTACATGCTGGCCGACATGCGCTCCGTGATGGCGGGAGGCGACTGAGATGGCACGGCGCCGGCTCGCGCTTCGCCTGTACGGGCTCACCGCCGCGATCGTGGTCGCGACGATGGCCGCGCTGTACGTGCTGCCGCACTTCGTCGGCAGCCCGCGCTACCTCGAGCCCCAGGCCGCGCTCGTCCAGAACATGGTCGACCGGCTCGGCATCCGCCTGCGCGAGGATCCGCACCGGTTCGCCGAGGCGATGACGCGGATCGCGAGCCGGCTGCACGGCAGCCTCACGCTGTACGACGCGCAGGGCAACGTGGTGCGTTCGACGGTCGATCCGCCGAACCATGCCCCGACCCGCGCCGAGCTCGCCAGGATGGGCGAAGAGAAGTGGGCGCTCGACTGGCACCGCATCGTGGTGCGCAGCGACGACGGCCAGATGATCGGCGTCTACGTGCCGTCGATTCCGGGCTTCCCGTGGGCGTTCGTGCTGCCACTCGGCGCCGGCGTGCTGCTCGTGGTCGGCGCGGCGACGCTGTGGTTCTCGCGCCGGCTGGTCCGCCCGCTCGACCAGCTCGCCACGGCCGCGCGCCGGTTCGGCGCCGGCGACACCGCGGCCCGCGCGGCGCTCCGCCGCGACGACGAGCTCGGCGACGTCGGCCGCGCGTTCGACGACATGGCCGACCGCACCGCCGCGCTGATCACCGCGCAGCGCCAGCTCATGGCCGACGTCTCGCACGAGCTGCGCACGCCGCTCGCACGCATCCGGGTCGCGCTCGAGCTCGCCGCCGAGGATCCGGCCGCGGCCAAGGACGTGCTGTCGGACGTCGGCACCGATCTCGACGAGATCGAGCAGCTGATCGCCGACATCCTGACCACCGCGCGGCTCGATATCGAGCGCGCGCCGATCACCAAGAAGGCCACCACGGTCGGCGAGCTCGCCGAGCTGTCGGCCAGGCGGTTCGCCGCGCGCCACCCGAGCCGCGCGCTGTCCCGCCAGGTCGCCGGCGAGGCGCGCGAGATCGAGTGCGACCCGGTGCTGCTGCGCCGCGCGCTCGACAACCTGCTCGACAACGCCGCCAAGTACTCGGCGGTCGATCAGCCGGTGACGCTCGACATCCAGCCCAACGGCACCGCCGTGACGTTCGAGGTGGTCGACCGCGGCATCGGCATGACCGCCGAGGAGCTCGAGCGCGCCGGCACGCCGTTCTGGCGGGCCGACGGCAGCCGCACCCGCAAGACCGGCGGGGTCGGCCTCGGCCTGGCCCTGGCGCGGCGAATTGCCCGAGCGCACGGCGGCGACGTCACGCTGGCGTCGAAACCGGGCGAGGGCACGACCGCGCGGCTCGAGATTCCGCTACCACCAGGTGCACCGTGAGACGCTGGATCCCCCGCATCGTCATCGTCGCCGCGATCGCCGCGCTCGTGGCCTTCCTCGTGATCAAGCGGCCGTGGGTGCGCGGCGGCGACGGCATCACGTTCAGCACGGTGACGGTCGGCAAGGGCAGCATCGCGGCGCAGGTCACCGCGAACGGCACGCTGTCCGCGCACACCACGGTGCAGGTCGGCGCCCAGGTCAACGGCCGGGTCACCCAGCTGTTCGCCGACTTCAACGACCCGGTCAAGGAGAAGCAGGTCCTGGCCAAGCTCGACGACACGATCTACCGCGCGAACCTCGAGCAGGCGCAGGCCAACCTCGATCAGGCGATCGCGAACGTCAAGAAGGCCGAGGTCGCCGAGATGGACGGCAAGCGCCAGTACGATCGCCAGGTCAAGCTGCGCGCCGAGCAGCTGATCGCCGACTACACGGTCGAGGAGGCCGAGGTCACCTGGAAGACCGCGGTCGCGAGCACGATCAACATGAAGGCGCAGGTCGAGCAGGCGGTCGCCGCGCTCAAGCAGGCCAGGGCCAACGTCGACTACTGCACGATCTACTCGCCGATCAACGGCGTCGTGCTGACCCGCAGCTACGACGTCGGCCAGACCGTGCAGTCGTCGTTCTCCGCGCCGACCCTGTTCACGATCGCCGCCGACCTGTCGCAGATGCAGATCGATACCTCGGTCGCCGAGGCCGACGTCGGCCGGCTCGCCGAGAAGATGAAGGCGACGTTCACGGTCGACGCGTTCCCCGGCAAGACGTTCGAGGGCATCGTGCGTCAGGTCCGCAACTCGCCGACCACGACCCAGGGCGTCGTGACCTACGACGCGGTGATCGACGTCGACAACTCGAACCACCTGCTGCGTCCGGGCATGACCGCGAACGTCACGTTCGTGCTCGACCAGGTCGCCGACGCGATCAAGATCCCGAAC
The DNA here is from genome assembly GCA_035516595.1 of Kofleriaceae bacterium. GTDB lineage: Bacteria > Myxococcota_A > Polyangia > Haliangiales > Haliangiaceae > JABFXX01. The sequence goes on from DATJAE010000042.1 coordinate 7,207, forward strand.
GCGGCGCTGCGCTTCAAGCCGACCCGCGATCAGATGATGGCGATCTTCAAGGAGTTCGGCGGGCGGCGCGGCAGCGGCCACCACCGCGACGGCTCCGGCTCCGGCTCCGGCGAGGGCGGCGCGATGCCGCGCCCGGACGGGATGAGCGGCGCGTCGGGTCCAGCCGCGATGAAGTTCGGCGACAAGAAGCCGGTGTGGAAGCTGGTCGACGGCAAGCCGAAGATGGTGCTGATCAAGCCCGGCCTGACCGATGGCAACTCGACCCAGATGATCGAGGGCGAGCTCCAGCCGGGCGATCAGCTGATCACCGAGATCAACGGCCTGCCCGCATCGACCAGCACCAGGAAGATCGGAGCGTTCTGACCGTGCCGCCGCTGATCGAGATGCGCGGCATCCAGCGCACCTACGTGATGGGCGACAACCTCGTCCACGCGCTGCGCGGCGTGGATCTGGTCATCGAGCAGGGCACGTCGATCGCGATCATGGGCACGTCGGGCTCGGGCAAGTCGACGATGATGAACATCATGGGCTGCCTCGACGTGCCGACCCGCGGCAGCTACACGCTCAACGGCCGCGACGTATCGCGGCTGACCCGCGCGCAGCTCGCCGACGTGCGCGGCCGGATGATCGGCTTCGTGTTCCAGAGCTTCAACCTGTTGTCCCGCACGAGCGCGCTCGAGAACGTCGAGATGCCGCTGATGTATCAGGGCGTCGCCTCGCGCGAGCGCCACCGCCGCGCGCGCGCCGCGCTCAACATCGTCGGGCTGGCCGATCGCGAGGACCATCACTCGAACCAGCTGTCGGGCGGCCAGCAGCAGCGCGTCGCGATCGCGCGCGCGCTGGTCGGCGAGGCCCCGATCATCATGGCCGACGAGCCGACCGGCAACCTCGACACCAAGACCTCGCTCGAGGTGATCGCGATCCTCCAGGGTCTGGTCACGCAGGGCAAGACCGTGATCCTCGTGACCCACGAGCCCGACATCGCGGCCTACGCCGAGCGCGTGGTCACGCTGCGCGACGGGCTCATCATCGACGACAAGATCCAGACCCCGGTGCGTCCGGACAGCGAGCGCGCCGCATGAGCGTGTTGACGACGCTCAAGCTCGCGCTGCGCGCGCTGTGGCGCAGCAAGGTGCGCTCGCTGCTCACCATGCTCGGCATCGTGTTCGGGATCAGCGCGGTGATCGCGATGGTCGCCGCCGGCCAGGGTGCGCAGGAGGCGGTGCACCAGGTGTTCCAGAACCTCGGCACCAACGTGCTGCAGGTGCTGAACGGCTCGCAGGCGAGCTTCGGCGCGGCCGGCGGACAGGGCTCGCGCCAGTCGCTGACCTGGGAGGACTGGAAGGCGATGAAGGACGGCTCGATCGCGACCGTCCGGTGGGTCGCGCCGGTGCTGTCGACCAAGGCGCAGATCGCGTCGGAGGACGCCAACTGGAACACCGGCGTGACCGGCACGACCTCGGTCTGGTTCAAGATCCGCAACTGGAAGCCCGACAAGGGCGAGCTGTTCGACGACGAGGAGGGCGAGTCGACCGCGAAGGTCGCGGTGATCGGCACGACGGTGGCGGCTCAGCTGTTCCCGGGCTCGAGCCCGATCGGCCAGTCGATCCGGATCGCAGGCCAGCCCTACGAGGTGGTCGGCGAGCTCGAGTCCAAGGGCGCGGGCCCGATGGGCGACATGGACGATATCGTCGTGATCCCGGTCAAGACCTACGAGCAGAAGCTCTCCAAGGGCCTCGCGAAGTACATCCCGGGCCAGCTGATCGTGTCGATGACCTCCGACGATCAGGCCGACCACACGATCGCCGCGGTCACCGCGATGCTGCGCGACCGCCACAAGCTCGACGCGTCGCAGGACGACGACTTCCGGATCCGCAACCCGGCGGAGTTCGCGCAGGCCCAGCTCGACTCGACCAAGCGGATCACGACGCTGCTCACGATCGTCGCGGCGATGTCGCTGTTCGTCGGCGGCATCGGGGTGATGAACATCATGCTGGTCAGCGTGATCGAGCGGACCCGCGAGATCGGCATCCGCATGGCGGTCGGCGCCAAGCCGATCGACGTGATGACGCAGTTCCTGGTGGAGTCGCTGGTGCTCGCGTCGATCGGCGGCGCGATGGGCCTCGCGCTCGGCGCGCTGTTCGCCTGGTTGCTCGCCAACTACTTCCACTGGCTGTTCTTCTTCCCGGCGACGACCGCAGCGATCGCGTTCGCGGTCGCCGGCGGGGTCGGTGTGGTGTTCGGTCTGTACCCGGCGATCCGAGCATCGCGACTCGACCCGATCATGGCCTTGAGGTACGAGACATGAAGCGTTCGATTGCAGTAGCAAGTGTGCTCGCGGCCGCGGTCGCCGCGGTCCAGGCCCAGCCCGCACCGACGACGCCGCCCGCCGATCAGGGATCTGGCTCGGGCTCTGGCTCGGGCTCGGCGGGCTCGGGCTCCGGCTCCGCGCCGGACTGGCTGCCCGGCGTGCAGGACGTCACCGCCGCCGAGATGGCGACGCCCGGCAAGGTCACGCTGTCGATGGCGCGCGCGGTCGAGCTCGCCAAGCGCCAGCACCCGAACGTGCGCGCGGCGCGCGCCACCGCCGACGTCGCGTACGGCCGGGTCGAGCAAGCGAAGGTGGTCGAGCATCCGACGCTGACGCTCGCCGGGACGCTCGGCGCGAGCAGCAAGAGCGGCTCGCTCAACACCAAGAACGACACGTTCACCCCGCCCGGCTTCTTCACCGTCCAGGAGTCGACCGGCCTGAGCGCGACGGCGTCGTGGCGGATCTACGACTTCGGCCAGACCAAGGCCAACGTCCGGGCCGCCGAGGCGACCGCCGACGCGCAGGACGCATCGATCGGCACGACCGAGCTCGACACCGCCCAGGCGGTCGAGCTCGCCTATCTCGAGTCGGTCGCGCGCCGCCGCCTGGTGATCGTCGCGCAGGCCACGGTCAAGAGCGACGAGGCGCACCTCGACCAGGCGCAGCGCTTCGTCGCGGCGCAGGCCCACGATCCGATCGAGGTCGCGCAGGCCCAGGCCACGCTCGCCAACGCGCGCTCGGCGCTCGCCCAGGCCGAAAGCAGCGAGGCGATCGCGCTCGCCAACCTGCGCGCCGCGATCGGCTGGATCGATCCGACCCGCGCGCCGGCGGTCGATCCCAGCTGGCCGACGCCGACGGAGACCAACCCGGCGCCGCTGCCGGAGCTGGTCGACACCGCGCAGAAGCACCGCCCCGAGATCCTCGCGCTCCAGAAGGACATCGAGGCGTCGCAGTTCTCGCTCGACGCCGCCAAGGACGAGCGCCGGCCGGTGCTGTCGGCGACCGCGTCGAGCCTGTGGGGGCCGACCAGCCAGCAGAGCTGGACGATCTACCAGCCGACCTGGCAGGCCGGGATCACGCTGTCATGGCAGGCGTGGGATGGCGGCAAGAGCTACGCCGACCAGCACGTCGCGCGCGCCAACCTCCAGGTCTCGATCGCGCAGCGCGACGAGCTGCTGGTCACGCTGACCTCGTCGCTCGAATCGGCCGCGTCGCAGATCAACACCAACCGCGCCGCGGTCGAGGCCGCCAACGAGGGCGTCACCGCGGCGCAGGCCGAGCTCCACCTCGCCGAGGCGCGCTACGCGCAGGGCCTGGGCAGCCAGATCGAGCTCGCCGACGCGCAGACCGCGGTCACGACCGCCGAGGGCAACCTGGTCCAGGCCGAGTGGCAGCTCGCCGACGCGTGGGTGTCGCTCAACCGCCAGCTCGGCGTCGATCTCTAGCTCTAACGGCAGTCGTCGGCGAAGGTCTCGCTCGCGATCGTCTTGCCGCCCTCGCGGACATCGAAGTGCCACGCCACGCTGTGGTTGACGATGTTTCCGTAGTACGACAGCGACGCGACCGCGTCGTCGAGATCGGGATGCCTGGCGAGCGCGCGCTTCCACAGCTGGGCCATCGTGCAGTGCGGCTCGGGGATCGGCGCCTCGTCGCACTGGCCCGGCGTCTCGTAGAGCTCGCCGCCGTCGGGATCGAGCGTGACCCGGAACTCGCAGTGGCGATCGACCGTCACGCCGCGCGGCACCTTGGGATCGCGCGCGCGATGCGACGGCGAGGTGAACCGCACGACCAGCTGGCCGTACTTGTACGCGAAGCCGGGCAGCGACAGGTCGGCGTGGCCGTCGGGATAGACGTCCTCGACGTCGATCCGGGTGAGCGCCGCGTCCGCGACGCTGGCGCGCGCCTCCTTGTACGCGAACCGGATCGCGGCGTCGATGTCGGCGTGCTTGGCGTCGAACCCGGGCGGCCTGGTGGCGTGGCGATCGAACAGCGCGTCCGGCTTGGCCGGCGGCCGCGTGCCCCCGCCGGCCAGCGCCTGGTTGACCTGATCGCCGATCCCCGCGGTCGCGTCCTGCACGATCGCGAGCATCGACCCGGCGAGCCGCGCGCGCTCGACCGCCGGCATCCTGGCGAAGCTGCCGTACTTGGCGAGCGCCGCGCGCACCGCCGCCGGCAGGGCCGCGCGCTGCTTGGGCGACAGCGCCGCGACGTAGCCGTCGAGCATCGCCGCGTCGGCGTCGGGCGCCGGGCTGCCCTTGTCGTCGTCGTCCTTGTCGGAATCGTCGCGCGCCGGCGGCGGATCCGGCCGAGCCACCGGCGGTGGGGTCGCAGGCGCCGCGGGCGGAGCCGCCGGCACGGGCGCGGGACCCGATGCGACCGCCGGCGCCGGCGTGTCGCCGCCGCCGCGCGCCGCGATCCCGATCGCCACGCCGCCGCCGACCAGCACGATCGCGCCGAGCGCCATCCACACGCCGCGCCGCGAGCGCGCCTTGCGGGGCGGCGCGCCCTTGGCCAGCTGACCGGCGCCCGCCGACACCGTGGTCTGTCCCTGCAGCGCGCGCTCGCGCGCGGCCCAGCTCGCCGGCGGCGTGGGCTGCCAGCCGCCGCTCGACGTGCGGCCGGCCGCCGGCGTGATCGCGACCCACTGCTCGGGCGGCAGCGCGGCCGTCGCGTGCTGGAGCGCCATGCTCATCGCCTGCGCGGACGCGAAGCGCTGGTCGGGCTGCTTGGCGAGCGCGGCGAACATCACGTGCTCGAGATCGACCGGCAGATCCAGCCGCAGGCTGCGGGGCGACGGCGGCGGCACCTCGACGTGCTGCTTGAGCAGCTCGAACAGCGAGTCGGCGACGAACGGCTTGCGCAGCGTGACGCACTCGAACAGGATCACGCCCATCGCGTAGAGGTCGGCGCGGTGATCGACCGGCCTGCCCGCCGCTTGCTCGGGCGACATGTAGTGCGGGGTGCCGAGCAGCGAGCCGGTATGAGTCGCGCTGCCGCCGAGCTCGGGGCGCAGCTTCGCGATGCCGAAGTCGAGCACCTTGGCGCGCCCGGCCGGCGTGACGAAGATGTTGTCGGGCTTGAGATCGCGGTGGACGACGCCCTTGGCGTGCGCGGCGCCGAGCGCGTCGAGCACCTCGGCCGCGAGCCGCGCGACCCCGCCGATCGGCAACGGCGTGCGCGCCTGCTGGGCCTGCTCGATCAGCCACGCGAGCGGTGCGCCGTCGAGGTACTCCATCACGATGTACGGCCGGCCGTCGGGCAAGGTCGCGAGATCGAGCACGTTGACGATGCTCTCGTGGCGGATCACGTTGACCGCCTTGGCCTCGGCGAAGAAGCGATCGACCAGCTCGCGGCGATCCGCGCACTCGCGCGACAGCACCTTGATCGCGACCCGGCTGCCGATCTGCGGATGCACGCCCTTGTAGACCCGGCCCATCCCGCCGATCCCGAGCAGGCGCGCGACCCGGTAGACGCCGATCGCCTGGCCGAGCAGCAGGTCGTCGGTGACCGGCTGGAGCGGCGCGCCATCGGCCGCACACGGCCCGCCGGCCGGCTGCGCCGCTCCGCACTCCGGGCACACGAACATTCGTGGATAAGAGAGCAGAATCCCGAGAACGCGTCCAGGTGAAACCGTCAGAGAAGCCGGCGCTCGGCGGCCGGCGCAGCGCGCGATGCAGCGCGTTCGCGCATCGCGATCGCGCACGCGCTCGGCGTCGCGGTCGAAGCGAGCATCGCGACGCCGACCGCGACGCCGCGATCGTCTGAGCTGTCCGGCCGGATCCCGGCCGAAGCCGTCCGCCGGGCGGACGGGCTGCGCGCAACCCTGCAAGAGCGTTCGGGCCGAGCCTGGCGCGCCGCTTGCTGTGCACGGCGCGCATGACCGACCTGTTCGACGATCGACCGCGCGAACGCTTGTGGCGCGACGGCGTGGGCGCGACCGGCGACCTCGAGCTCGTCGCGATCTTGCTCGGCACCGGCGTGCGCGCGCGTCCGGCGATCGCCGTCGCGACCGCGCTGGTCGAGTCGGTCGGCGGCCTCGCCGCGATCTCGCGGGCCTCGCCGCGCGAGCTCGCACAGGTCGCGGGCGTCGGCGCCGCGCGCGCCGCGCGGATCGCCGCCGCGTTCGAGCTCGGCCGGCGCGCGATCGCCCGGATCGATCGGCGCGATCCGCTGGTCGAGCCGGAAGACGTCTATCGCAACCTCGCGCCGCGCCTGGCCGGCCTCCAGCAGGAGGTGTTTCTCTCGATCGGCCTGGACATCCGCAACGGCATGCTCGACATCGTCGAGGTCGGGCGCGGCAGCGTCGCGGCGGTCGATGTCCATCCGCGCGAGGTGTTTCGTCCGCTCGTCCGGATGGCGGCTGCGGGCGCGGTCGTCGTCCACAATCATCCGACCGGCGATCCCACGCCTTCGCAGGAGGACGTCGCGCTGACGCGAAGACTTCGAGCGGCCGGAGACGTGCTCGGCATCCCGCTGGTCGACCACGTCATCATCGGTGGCACCGAGTTTGTCTCGGTCGCCGAATGGCTCGGAGGTGATTGAGCGCTCGGAATCGGGTCACGACGAGCGCGCACCGCGACCGTGCTGCATCGAGGTCCTCGCTCGCGGCGCTCGCCGCCGTGGCGCGGGGTCACGGCGCGGGCGCGGGGGTCGGCGCGGGCGCAGGGGTCGGCGCGGGTGCCGGCGGCGCCGCCGTGAGGTCGTGCAGCTTGGCCTGCAGCTCCTCGAGCTTCCTGCGCAGCTCGTCGCGCTCGTGCTCGAGCACGGCCTTCGCCGCCGCGGCGGCATCGCGCTCCTTCTCGGCCGCGGACTGCCCGGCCTTCGCCGCGGTCTGGGCCGCGCGTGCGGCGTCGCGATCCGCCTCGGCCGCGGCCGCGCTTGCCTTGGCGGCATCGCGCTCCTTCTCGGCGAACGCCTGCGCCGCGCGCGCGACGTCGCGATCGTGCTCGGCCGCGGCCTGCGCCGAGCGCGCGACGTCGCGGTCGTGCTCGGCCTGGGCCTGCTCGCCGAGCGCCTCGTCGCGCTGGTGATCGGCGTCGTCCTTGGCGCGCATCGCCTCGGCGGCGCTGCCCTTGGCCTCCTCGGCCGCGGCCTCGGCCGTGCGCCGCATCTCGTCGGCGGTGTGGCGCTTGCGCTCGGCGATCCGGCGCAGCTCGTCGGCGTTCTTGCCCTGGCGCTGTGCCTCCTCGGCCTTGGCCTTGGCCGCGTCGGCCTCGCGGTTGGCCGCCTCGGCCGCGTTCTGCTTCTCGCTGGCGTCGAGCTTGGCGTTGGCCGCGATCACGCGCAGCTCGGCCTCCTGCTTGGCCGCGCGCGACAGCTGCGCCCACACCAGCGTGCCGGCGATCGCCGACGCGACGAGGAACACCGCGGTCACGGTCGCGGCGCGATGGCGCGACGCCCAGCGCGCGAGCCGGCCGGTCAGCGAGTAGCGGTGCGAGAACACGAGGTCGCCGGTCAGGTACTGCTTGAGCGCGAGCACCAGCTGGTCGGCGGTGAACCGCTTGTCCGGGTCACGCGCCATCGCGCGCGCGATGATCCCCGACAGCTCGGGATCGCGCGGCATCGCGGGCGGCACGCGCTCGTCCGACGACAGCCACGCGATGAACGCCTCGATCTGCGCGGTGCGCGCGCCCGGCGTCGTGGTGTGCTTCCAGTCGAACGGCGTCCGGCCCGACACGACCTCGTACAGGGTCACGCCGAAGCTGTAGACGTCGAAGCTCGGATCGGCGCGCCGGCCCTGGCTCTGCTCGAGCGGCATGTACGGCGGGGTGCCGGCGCTGATCGTCACCATCCGGCCGCTGGTCGACGGTCCGTGATCGGCGAGCGCCGGCTCGCTGCCGGCGCCGGGCGCGTCGAGGTCGCGCGCGATGCCCCAGTCGATCAGCGTGGCCTCGCCGCGCTTGCCGAGCAGGATGTTGTTCGGCGTGCAGTCGCGATGCACGACCCGCCGCTCGTGCGCGTACGCGAGCGCCTCGGCGATCGCGACCAGGTTCGACAGCAGCTCGAGCCGCTCGCGGGTATGCGGCTTGCGATCGCGGATCTCGGCCTCGAAGATGTCGTCGAGCCGGTCGCGCAGCGAGATGCCGTCGACCCGCTCGAGCACGCAGAACGGCCAGCCCACCGACGCCTTGCCGAGCTCGTAGATCTTGACGATCGCGGGGTGCTGCAGCTTCGCGAGCACGCGCGCCTCGGCGGTGACCCGGCGCTGGAACATCTCGGTGAGGCCGGGCGCGAGGTTCTCGTCCTCGCGCGGCGCCTTGAGGATCACGGTGCGCGACAGCCGCTTGTCCTCGCCGGCGAAGATCTGCGCCATGCCGCCGCGCGCGATCGGATCGGCCGGCCAGCGGAACGCGTTCTCGCTGACCAGGCCCTTGGGCAGATCGAGCGGGATCGGCGCATCGTCGGCGTCGGCCGCGATGACCGAACGGCACATCGAGCACGCCGCGAGGTGCGCGTCGACGTTCGCGCTCTTCGGGTTCCGCAGCTCGGCGAGCGTCGGGTGCGGCCCGCTCGGCCCCGGCTGCGTCTTGTCGGTTGCCATGCGTCAGAGCATAGCGTCAATGATCGTGATCGCAGTCGGGTCCGTGCACGTGACCGGGCTCGCCGTGCGCGGCGACCGGCGCGTCCGGCACCGGCGTGCCGGGCTGCGACAGCTGGTCGACCTCGGTGACGCTCGCGTTGTCGACGAGGAAGCGCAGCACCTTGTCCTGGCGCAGGGAGTACGTGACGTTGTCGATCCGGCCGTCGCGCTGCCACTCGGCGCGCAGCTTGGCCGGCGCGACGTTGCGCGCCTTCGCGGTGATCTCGATGTGCTTGGCGAGCTCCTCGTCGGTGACGCTCAGGCCCTCCTTGTCGGCGATCGCCTCGAGCAGGAGCTGGCCGCGCACCTCGTCGGCCCCGGCCGGGCGGAGCTTGTCGCGCAGCTCGCCGGTCAGCCCGGGCATGCCGCGCTCCGGCTTCATGCCGAGCATCTGGCGTAGCCGCTGGTACTGCATCTCGACCGCGCGCTCGATCAGCGACGACGCGACCGGGATCTGGTTCTTCTTGATCAGCTCGCGCAGCGCGGCCTCGCGCGCCTCGCGGTCGATCACCTCGCGCTCGCGATCCTCGAGCTCCTTGCGCAGCGCGGCGCGAAGCCCGTCGAGCGTGTCGGCCTTGCCGGTATCCTTGGCGAACTCGTCGTCGAGCGCCGGCACGTCCTTGGCGCGCGCCTCGATGATCGTCACGGTCAGCTCGGCCTTGCGGCCGCGCAGCTGCTCGTCGGCGTGGTCGTCCGGCACCTGGATCTCGACGTGCTTGTCCTTGGTGTCGAGCGGCAGGCCGAGCAGCGCCTCGCGCAACCCGGGCAGCGGCTCGCGCTCGGCGTCGTCGAGATCGACCGCGAACTGCGGCTGGTTGATCTCGTGCTCGCCGATCTTGCCGGTGACCGCGAGCCCGACCACGTCGCCGGCAGCGGTGACGTCGCGGCCCTCGATCGGGCGCAGCTCGGTGTGCTCGCGGCGCAGCTGTGCGACCGCCTCCTCGACCGCCTCGTCCGGAACGTGCAGCCGGCGCTTCTCGATCGGCAGGCCGCGGTAGTCGTGCGGCGCGACCTCGCCGCGCACCTCGATGATCGCGGCGAACGTGAACGGCTGGCCCTTCTTGATCGGCGCGGCCTCCTCGACGCGCGGCTCGGCGACCGCGGCGAGCTGGTGCTCCTGGTTGGCGCGGAAGAACGACTCGCGCACGAGCTCGACCGCGACCTCGGCGTTCACTCGCTGGCCGTAGACCTGCTCCAGCACCGGCCGCGGCACCTTGCCCTTGCGAAAGCCCTTGAGCGCGACGCCCTTGCCGAGCTCGCGGTAGGCGTCGCCGAGCTTCTGGCTGACGGTCTCCCACGGAACCTCGACGAACATCTTCTTCTCGACCGGCGAGACGTCTTCGATACGGACCTGCATGGCGGCAGGTTGCGTACCACAGATTCACCGACGGAGGCGATACGTCGGCTCGCCCCCGATCGGGTCGGCCGGCTCGACGAGGTCGCCCAGGCCGAACGCCTCGAGCTTGCGCACGAGCTCTTCCATGAACGCCACCGCGTCGGCGAGATCGAGCAGCTCGCCGATCCCGCGCGCGGTCAGCTGCTCGTGCTCGCCGAGCGCGTTGAGCGCGCGGCGCTCGCCCGAGTCGATCGTGAAGTCCGCCGGCACGACGCGATCGACGTAGCGGCCGAGCTTGGCCGACACGTGCGGCGACAGCCCGAGCCGGACCACCGCCGACTGCGCGCCCGAGCCCGACGTGTAGCCGAGCGCGGTGCGCACCGCGTGCGGCGGCGGGCGCGTGCGACCGCCCGGCCGGTGCCGTGGCACGGGAGTCAGCCGCAGGTTCGGGTTCGACGGTGGCACCGACGCGTGGTGCGGCTGCGCGGCGAGCTGGGGCACGTAGGTCGCGAGCTGCGCCTGCGGCACGCGCGCGGCCGCGATCGGCGCCACGTAGTCGACCTGCTGCGCGCGCTGGTCCGGACGGTGCGGCAAGATGCGCGGCGCGCCCGGCGCCCAGTTCGCGGTCGGCTCGCGATCGAACGTCTGCGCCTCGTCGACCAGCCGCGGCGGGTTGCCCTTCGAGCCGGCGAGGCGGCGCGCCGCCTCCTCGAGGCCGTGCTTGACGTGCTGCGCGCGGCCGTCGTCGGCCGGCTCGCCGATGTGGATGCCCCACGGGCCGTTGTGATCGATGCCGGCCGGGCCGATCGCGAGCTCGGTCCCGTGCAGCATGATGGTCGGCCGGGTCTGGTCGCGCGAATCGGCGTAGGCCCGCATCAGCACGCGCTGCTCGGCCCACTTCTCCGCGATCACCATCACCGATCGGTAGTGACTGGGCGGCGACGCGGGGCTGCGCAGCCAGTCGTCGACGATGCGGATCGCGGCCATGCGGGACGCCTCCATCATACCGGAACCAGGGGCGAACCGTACCGCCCCGGGCGGCGTCGGCCGTCCGGAAAAAAACCGCCGGTGGTCCCGGGGAGGAGCACCGGCGGGACCCGCGCTTGGGGCGCGGGGGTCATGGCGCACCTGCTCGCGCGGGTGGAACGCGAGGCAGAGCGCTTGGGGAGCTAGTCGCGATCGGCCAGCCAGCTGTCGAGCTTCTCCTTGACCGATGCGTTCACCTTGTCCCAGCCACCCTTGAGGTGATTCTCGAGCTCGTCGAGCTTGTGCTTGAGCTTCACGCGCTGCGCGGCGGCCTCCGCGCGCGTGTCGGCCTTGAGGTCGTTGTACTTCGCGAGCAGCTCGTGCTTGCGAGCTTCCACGCGATCTTTGAGCGCGCTGTCCATGATGCGGAGGGCAGCTGCACGCTCGATACCAAGTGAAAAGTCAACCTCGCTTCGGTGGCTTGCCGCCGGGAGCGTGCGTCAGAAGCGCGCTGCGCGGCGGGCGCCAGCGTCACAGCGAGCGGATTCGCACGGCGCTTTCGGCAACTTACGGGTATTTCGAGCGATCCAACTTGGCACCACGACTGCACATTGCCGTCGCGATGCTGCTTCCTCGCAGAGCTCCCGTCGTCCTCGTTCGCGCGGCTCCGGCCGACGCCGAAACCGGGACGCTCGCGCTCGGCGCTCGGCGCGGTGCGTGCGCGCCGCGCGCGCTGCTCGGTGGCATGTCGACTGCTTTGCTTGGTGGTCAAAGCAAAGGAGTCGATCATGTTTGGCTGGGCCATCACATTCTTCATCATCGCGCTCGTCGCGGCGATCTTCGGATTCTTCGGGATCGCCGCCAGCGCAGTAGGCATCGCGAAGATCATCTTCGTGGTCGCGCTCATCCTGGCGATCATCAGCTTCGTTGCTGGTCGCCGCGTTCCGCCGCAGACCTGAGCGCAACATCGCCTGGACCCCGTCGCGGCAGGAAGGTATGAAGTTTCCGTGAATGGAAGCATCCTGATCGTCGACGACGAAGAGGACACCGCGGTGCTGCTGCGCGACTCGCTGCGCAAGCGCGGCTTCGATGTAGATGCGGTGATGTCGGCGCAGGCCGCGCTCGAGCATCTCCGCATGAACCCGACCGACGTGGTCGTGACCGACGTCCAGATGGCCGGCATGACCGGCATCGAGCTGTGCTCCGAGCTCCGCCAGCGCCATCCCGATCTGCTGCCGATCGTGCTGACCGGCCAGGGCGGGCTCGACACCGCGATCGCCGCGATCCGTGCCGGCGCGTACGACTTCATCACCAAGCCGGTGAAGGTCGACGCGCTCGCGATCGCGGTCGGCCGCGCGATCGAGCACCTGTCGCTGCGCCGCGAGGTCAAGCGCCTGCGCTCGGCCGCCGATCGCGATCTGCCGATCGACGGCATCGCCGGCAACAGCCCGGCGATCCGCGAGACCATCGAGCTGGTGCGCCGCGTGTCCGACAGCGACGCGACCGTGCTGATCACCGGCGAGAGCGGCACCGGCAAGGAGCTGGTCGCGCGCGCGCTGCACTCGCTGTCACCGCGCCGCGAACAGCCGTTCGTCGCGGTCAACTGCGCCGCGATGCCGGCGCCGCTGCTCGAGAGCGAGCTGTTCGGCCACGTGCGCGGCGCGTTCACCGACGCCAAGCGGTCGCGCGCCGGCCTGTTCGTGCAGGCCGGGGCCGGCACGATCTTCCTCGACGAGATCGGCGAGATGCCGATCGAGATGCAGGTCAAGCTGCTGCGCGTGCTCCAGGAGCGCAAGGTGCGCCCGGTGGGCGGCGACGAGGAGGTGCCGTTCGAGGCGCGCGTGATCGCGGCGACCAACCGCGACCTCGAGACCGAGGTCGAGGAGAAGCGGTTCCGCGAGGATCTGTTCTACCGGATCAACGTCGTCGCGATCCCGGTGCCGCCGCTGCGCGCGCGCGCGGGGGACATCCTGCTGCTCGCGCAGTACTTCCTCAAGCGGATCGCCGGGCGCACCAACAAGCCGGTGCAGGGCATCTCGGGCCCGGCGGCGCGCCTGCTGATGGATTACGACTGGCCGGGCAACGTGCGCGAGCTCGAGAACTGCATGGAGCGCGCGGTCGCGCTGTGCCGGCTCGACGAGATCACGGTCGACGACCTGCCCGCCAAGGTGCAGGAGCACCAGAGCTCGAAGATCGTGATCACCACCGAATCGCCGGGCGAGCTGATCACGCTCGACGAGATGGAGCGGCGCTACGTCCGCCAGGTGCTGGGCGCGGTCGGCGGCAACAAGACCCACGCCGCGCGCATCCTCGGCATCGACCGCCGGTCGCTGTACCGCCGGCTCGAGGAGCCGCGCAACGATCACCGCAAGGACGACGGCAAGGGCGAAGGCCACGTCGCCTCGCGCGCGCCGAGCCCGCCGCACGTCGCGTCGCCGCCGCCCGACGCGCCCGGCGCGGCTGACGTGGAGTAGAGTCCGGTCGCGATGTCCGACCGCCTGCGCCTGCTCGTTGTCGACGGCGACGCCGCCGCGCGCGAGGCGATCCGGCGCGCGGTCCAGGCCAACGACGCCGAGCTGGTCGAGACTAGCGATCGCGCCGCCGCGCGCGACGCGCTCGCCGCCGGCAGCTTCGCGTGCGTGCTGATCGCCCAGGACCTGCACGACGGGCCAGGCATCGAGCTGGTACGCGAGCTGCGCGCGGCCGAACGCTGTCCGCCGCTCGTGTTGATCGCGCGCGCCCACGACGAGGAGGTGCTCGAGCGCGCGCTCGATGCCGGGGTCACCGACTTCGTCCTCGCCGCCGACCTGTCGCCGCGCCGGCTGTGGCTGCGCATCCGCTTCGCGATCCGGGTCGGTCAGGCCGAGGCCGAGTCGTCGCGCTCGCTGGCGCGGGCCGACTCGGCCGGCCGCGCGCGGGACGAGGTGCTCGCGGTGGTCTCGCACGACCTGCGCGGGCCGCTCCACGCGATCGGGCTGGCGTGCGACGCGCTGCACGACGAGGTGCCGGCAGGCTCGCAGCGCTACCTGGCCGCGATCGAGCGCGCGATCACGCGCGCCGAGCGGCTGATCAGCGACCTGCTCGAGGCCAGCGCGATCGAGAACGGCGCGCTCGCCCTGAACCGCGGGCCGATCGAGGCCGGCGCGATCGTGCGCCAGGCCGCGGCCGACTACGAGCTCGCCGCCAAGGAGAGCGGCGCCAAGCTCAGCGCGCGCGTGCCCGCCGAGCCGATCGTGGTGTCGGCCGACCGCGACCGCGTGCTCCAGGTGCTCGGCAACCTGATCGGCAACTCGCTCAAGCACGCCAAGGGCGCGCCGATCGAGATCTCGCTCGAGCGCCGCGACCGCGAGGCGGTGATCGCGGTGCGCGATCGCGGCCCGGGCATCACGCCGGGCGAGCTGCCCCACGTGTTCGATCGCTACTGGTCGGGACGCACGCGCAAGGGCGGCGCCGGCCTGGGCCTCGCGATCGCGAAGGGCATCGTGGCGGCGCACGGTGGCTCGATCGCGGTCGATAGCACGCGCGGCGAGGGTGCGAATTTCTCGTTCACGCTGCCGCTCGCGAGCACCCCGGGTTAGCCGCGTGGCATCGAGCTTGCTGTTCACTGCCAGCATGCCGAAGGACCCCAAGCAGAATCCCAAGGAAGACAAGCCCACGGTCGAGCGCGAGCGGCACGACGCGCCGGTCCGCCACGACCAGCCACCGCCCGCCGACGAGGAGGTCACGGCCGAGGACGTCGTCTCCATCGAGGACATCGAGCTCGACGATCTGTTCGATCAGGACGGGCCGGACGCCTGAGCGATCGAGCGCAGCTTGGTCGCCACCTCGCGCGCGGTCGGACGGTCCTCGAAGCTCTTCTCGAGCATGCGCTCGACGAGCTCGACCAGCCACAGCGGCGCCTCCGGACAGCGCGGCGCGAGCGCGGGTACCGGTCGATTGAGATGCTGCAGCAGGACCTCGACCGAGCTCGCGCCGACGAACGGCGCGCGGCCGGTCAGCGCCTGATACGCGACCACGCCGAGCGCGTAGACATCGCCCAGCCCGTCCGGCTCGCCGCCGCGCGCCTGCTCCGGCGCCATGTAGGTCGGCGTGCCGATCGCCTCGTCGTGCCGGGTGTAGCGCGCGCCCGCGTGGTGAAACGCGATGCCCCAGTCGATCACGCGCACCGGCCAGCGCGCGTCATCCGGCGCGACCAGGATGTTGTCGGGCTTGAGATCGCGATGGCACACGCCGGCGACGTGCGCGGCCGCGAGCACCTCGGCGATCGCGGCGATCAGGTGAATCACGTGGTCGTGCGGGAGCGGCCCGTGCATCATGCGCACGCCGAGCGGCGTGCCCTCGACCAGCTCCATCGCGATCCACGGCCGGCGATCGCGCAGCAGACCGCACTCGTAGAGCTGTGGAATGCCGTCGTGCGCGACGGTCGCGAGGATCGTCGCCTCGCGCATCATGCGATCGATCGCACGCTCGCGATGCAGCTGATCCTCGCGCAGCACCTTGAGCGCGACCACGCGATCCTCGATCACGTGGCGCGCGCGATAGACCCACCCCATGCCGCCCGCCCCGAGCAATCGTTCGATCTGATACGCGCTGACCATCGCGGGGTGCAGCGTCTTGAGGCCTGCGTCTGCCATCGCCGAACGGGGAGCGGGAGCACACCGCGTGCCAGCGGGCGCCACGTGCGCGCCCGCTACACGCACATGACCATGATCTTTCGATCCGACGAGCAGTTGCGCACGACGTGCAACCGGCAAGCTTCCTGCAGTCGTCGCGGGCATGACCTCGGACGCGACGATCGACCTCGGACCGAACAGCCTCGTCGGCTCGTATCGCCTGGTGAAGGAGATCGGGCGCGGCGGAATGGGCGTCGTGTACCAGGCCGAGCACATCGTGCTGCCCCGCCGCGCGGCGATCAAGGTGATGCACGCGACGCTGCGCAGGCTGCCCGGCATGGCGACGCGCATGGTGCAGGAGGCCGCGATCCTCGAGCGGCTGCGCCATCCCGGCGTGGTGAAGGTCCACGAGTGCAACTTGCTGCCCGACCTGCGGCCGTGGATCGCGATGGAGCTGGTCGCCGGCGAGACCCTGGCCGGCCGGCTCGCGAACGCGGCGACGCTGTCGCCGCTCGACGTCGCGCGGCTCCTGGTCGACGTCGCCGACGTGCTCGCGGCGGTGCACGCGCGCGGCGTGGTCCATCGCGATCTCAAGCCCGACAACCTGATCCTGACGCCGGGCGACGCGGGCTATCCGCTGCGCGTGATCGACTGGGGCGTCGCGCGGCTGGGGCCGATCGGCCGGATCACCCTCGACGGAATGACGCCGGGCACGCCGATCTACATGTCGCCCGAGCAGGCCGCCGGCCACCACATCGCCGCGCCGTGCGACATCTACTCGCTCGGCGTCATCGCCTACGAGGCGCTCGCCGGGCACCCGCCGTTCGACGGCCGCACGCTCGCGGAGGTCGTGTGCATGCACGTGACCAGCGAGGCGGCGCCGCTGGCGGACAAGACCTGCGCGCCGATCGCGCTGTGCGGGCTCGTGCATCACATGCTCGACAAGGACCCGTCGCTGCGCCCGAGCGCGCTCGAGGTCCGCCAGCTCGCGCAGGCCGTGATCTACGAGCTCTCCGATGTCTACGAGAGCCTCGAGATCTCGGGCGTGGTCGCGCGGCCGCGCACGAGCTCCGAGATCCTCGAGTTCGGCGTGACCGAGCTGGTGCCGACCCGGCGACCGCGCTGGACCCCCGAGATCGCCGCCGTGCCCGCCGCGCTGGTCGAACCGCCGGCTCGGCTGCGCCCGATCACGCCGAAAGGCCTGCGCGACCAGGTGTCGGGCGAGATCGTCGCCGGACCGCGCGCTGGCGCACGGTCGTGACGAAACCGCACGCGCGGGGCAGAAGGCACGCGTGTTGCTCGAACGCCGTACAGAACCCAAGCCAGGAGAACCAAAATGCAGAGGAACGTCACGATGGAAGACCGCCTGGACTCGCTCAAGGAGAGCGTCCGCAACCTGGTCGACGTCGGCGGCGAGCGTGCGCAGGCGCTCAAGGACACCGTGGTGAGCGGCAGCAAGACCGGCATCAAGCGCATGGGCTCGCTGATCAAGGAGCACCCGTTCCTCGCGATCGGGATCGCGTTCGGCGTCGGCTACGTCGCGATGCGGATCCTGCGGCGATGATCGTTCGCGACTTCACGCGCGGGTTCGGCCTCGCCGCGATCGTCGCGGAAGGGCCGTGGCGCGCGGTGTTCGCGGCGGCGCTGTTCGGCGCCTGGCTCGGCTCGGCGCCGACCCGGCGCGAGCTCGACCGCGAGCGTCGCCAGCACCGCACGCTGCTCGCCGACGTGTTCGGCGGGACGTTCGCCACGGTCGCGCTGCGGCTGGCGCGGCGCGCCGCGCTCAACCAGGCGCGGCTGATCGCGCGCGAGCTAAGCGTGGCGGCGGCCCAGCATGTAGCAGCGTCGAGCCGGTAGCTCCTTCGCGTGAAGCGGCTCGCGCACCAGCGCGGCCATCACCTCGAAGCCACCGCGATCCATCTCGGCGGCGGCATCCTCGATCGCGACGAAGTAGGTCGGCAGATCGACCTTCAGGCCGAACCACTTCTCGAGATGGTAGGTGCTTCCCGGCGGCTGGTCGGGCCCCGACACGTAGAAGCCGTTGAGCAGGTAGCCACCCGGCACGATCACGCGCGCGAGCTCGCGGTAGATCGCGGCGCGCTCCTCGGCGGCGGCGTGGAGCAGCGCCCACATCGCGATCGCGCCGATCCACCCGCCGTCGCCGACCGGCAGCTCGGCCATCGAGCCGACGTGAAACTCGCCCTCGGGGAACGCGCGCCGGGCCTGCGCGATCATCGCGGCCGAGATGTCGTAGCCGGCGATCCGCAGGCCGAGCCGATCGGTCGCGTACTTCGCGATGTGCCCCGGCCCGCAGCCGACGTCGCCGACGGTACCGCGGCCGAGCTGGCGAACCAGATCGGCCAGCGCCTGCAGCATCGCGCGCTCGAGCGGCCGGTTCAGCATGTCGCCGGCGAGCTCGCTCGCGTACTTCGCGGCGACCAGGTCGTAGCTCGTGCGCACGCGATCGAGCGGGCCCCAGTCGGTGAAGTGCGTCTGCTCGTCGATCTCGAGGTCGGAGGCGCGCGGCAGCTCCTTGTCGAGCGTGGTCATCTCGGCGAGCGTGTCGCGCGCCGGCGGCAGCTCCGCGATGTGGACGAGCTGCGCGGTGAGCCCGTGCTCGCGGCCGCCGAGCACGATCACGTCACCGGCGCGCACCGGCGCGGAGCCCTCGACCAGCTCGTTGTTGACGTCGGTGCCGTTGGCCGAGCCGAGATCCTCGAGCAGCCAGCCGTCGCCGAACCGGAGCAGGCGGCAATGCAGCCGCGACACGCTCGAGTTGGTCGTGCAGTAGCTCGCGCCGTACGGCGGCGGCTTGCGCCCGATGGTCAGCCCCTCGTCCGGGACCGGAATGCACTCGACCCGGCCATCCTGCTCGCGAACGTGCAGCTCGGTCGCCACGGGGCGTATCGTGCACCAAAATCGGGCGCGTATGCTGCAGCCGTGGTGACCCGAGACGATTGTTACGTCGACGATGACATCCGGCGCGCCGAGGGCCTGCCCGCAGCGGCGTTCGTCGAGCGCGCGTTCCTCGAGCGCGAGCTCGGCACGCTGTTCGCGCGGGCATGGCAGATCGTCCCCGAGTCCGGCGATGACCCGCGTTCGCTCGACGAGCAGGTCGCGGCGCGCGGCGCGCGCGTGCCGGTGACCGTGCTCGGCCGGCCGCTGTTCCTGCAGCGCGGCTGGGACGACGACGTGCTGCGCGCGTTCCCCAACAGCTGCACGCACGCGTGGTTCCCGCTCGTGCTCGGCGCGAGCCGCGGGCCGACGCTGGTGTGCGGGCAGCACGGCCGGCGCTTCGACTGCGCGGGGCGATTCGTCTCGCAGCAGGGCTTCGCGGCGATGGAGGGGTTCCCGCGCGCGTGCGATCACCTGACCGCGCTGCCGGTCGCGGCGTGGCGGCGGCTGACCTGGCTGAGCCTCGATCCCGCCGCGCGCGCGTTCGCGCTGCCCGAGGTCGACGCCTCGCTCGCCGCGATGCCCGCGCTGCCGGCGCGGATGTCGGCCGAGACGCGCGACGTCGCCGGCAACTGGAAGCAGCACGCCGCGAACTACCTCGATCACTTCCACATCGGCTTCGTGCACCGCGCCCCGGGCGGGCTGGCCGACGCGATCGATCTCGCGAGCTACACCACCGAGCTGTACGAGGGCAGCGTGCTGCAGTGGGTGTACGCGCGCGATCCGGGCGACGGCTTCGCGCCGGCGCA
This sequence comes from Kofleriaceae bacterium, assembly GCA_035516595.1. Classification (GTDB taxonomy): domain Bacteria; phylum Myxococcota_A; class Polyangia; order Haliangiales; family Haliangiaceae; genus JABFXX01. The sequence continues at coordinate 26,717 of DATJAE010000042.1, forward strand.
GCTGCCGGCGCGGTTCCACGACCCGGCCGGCCGCCGCGTGTTCGCGCTGTGGTGGTTCGTGTTCCCGAACGTCGCCCTGTCGTTCTATCCGTGGGGCCTGTCGGTGAACGTGTACTCGCCGATCGTCGATCGCCCCGACGCGACGCGCTTCATCTGGTACCAGTACGCGATCGATCGCGAGCTCCACGCCGAGCGCGACCGGCGCTGGCTGTCGGCGCAGGTCGACGCCGAGGACGTCGACGCGCTCGCCCAGGTCAGCCGCGGGCTGCGCTCGGGGCTCGCGCCGCGCGGCCGGTTCGCGCCCGAGCACGAGCGCGGCGTGCACTGGTTCCACCGCCGCGTCGCGCGCGAGGTGTGGGGCTGACTACGACGACGGCACCGCCGCGGCGGGCGGCGCGCTGCGCGCGAGGATCGCCTGCATGATGTTGTGCTCGACTGTCTTGACGTCGCGCGCGAGCTCGTCGGCCGAGTGATAGACGCCGGCGCCGCCGACCTCGACGCGCACCTGGCCCTCGGGCGAGACGTTGACGATCGCGATCGTGCCAGCGAGCTGGCCGTCGGTGACGTCGTCGCGCTGCTTCGCGCTGATGTAACAGGCGGCCTCGTTCAGCACCTGCGGGATGTAGCCCATGTCGAGCAGGGCGCCGATCGCGCGCTGCCAGACCACGGCGCGCTGGTCCTGCGCGACGCTCGCGGTGAGCGGCGCGACGTCGCCCGGGCGCAGCAGGTACGGCGTCGCGCAGCCGGAGACCGCGCACAGCAGCAACAGACGGACGGAGGGAAGCTTCATGGCGGCACAGTGGTGCCGCCACGTTGAGCGCATGTTGCGCGGACGCTTCCGCGTGTTGCGCTAGTCGCAGGCCGCGGTATCCGTGCCGGTCGTCACCTCGAGCATGCCGCCGCCGCCGCCACCGCCGCCGCGGCCGCCGACCTGCTGGGTCGGGAGCTGGCCGGCGACGCTCGCCAGGCCGCTCGCGTCCCAGGTCGCGATGCCGCCGGCGCGGCCGTGGTCGTTGCCGTTGCCGCCGCCCGGCGTGCCCGAGCTGTCGGTCGCCGGCGCGTTGTCGGCCACGTGGCCATCGCCGCCGGCGAGGTTCGAGCCGCTCGAGCTGCCCGAGCTGCCCGAGCCGCCGTTGGCGCGCAGCGCGCTGCCGGCGCCGAACGTCGCCGCGACCGGCGAGACCAGCAGCACCGCGCCGCCCGCGCCGCCGCCGTTGCCGCCGCCGGTGAACGCCGGCGCGCCGCCGCCGCTCGCCGCGATGTTCGCGGCCGAGGTCGCGCCGATCGCGATCGTGCCCGACGCGCTGAGCTCGACCGCACCGCCGCCCGCGCCCGCCAGCTGGCCCATGCCCGGCGTCGTGTTTCCCGTGCCGCCGGCGCAACCGCCGCGCAGCGGCGTCAGCGTGCCGCTCGCCAGGCCGCCGTTCACCACGTTGTACCCGCCCTGCCCGCCGGCCGTGCCGAAGCCGCCGCCGCCACCGCCCCAGCCGTCGACCGTCGCGACCTCGCCGAGCCCGGTCGCCTTGTCCGCGCAGGCCGGCGACGAGCCGCCCGGGCCGGGCACGCCGGCCCTGGCACCGGCATCGATCAGTCCGCCGCCGTCGACCACGACGTCGCCCGCGACCAGGATGATGATCGGCTTGTCGCCGGTCAGCTGGAGCGTGTAGCCGCCGGTGATCGACAGGCCGCGCAGGCGCACCACCATCACGTTCGGGCCGCCGCCGATCTGGGCGACGTCGTCGGTCACGTCGATCGTGCCGACGTCGCAGTTGGTCGCCGTCACGAGGCCGGACTGCGAGTCGATCGTGGTCGTGCCGGCGCCCGAGCAGTCCCAGCGCGGCGACGCGAGGAAGCTCGCCGACCACTGCGTCGCGTCGACGTTGAGCGACGGCGGCAGCTCGTGGCTGGTGCAGCCGGCCTGGCACGCCGGGCAGCTGCCGCCGCAGTCGACGCCGGTCTCGTCGCCATCCTGCACGCCGTCGGTGCAGGTCGACGCGACCGGCATGTCGGGCGAGGCGAGGTCGACCGGCGCGGTGGCATCGAACGACTCGCCGTGGCTGAAGTGACAGCCGATGAGCACGATGGCCCACGATGCCCGCATCGGTTCCATCGTACCGGAGCGCGCCGCGCCCGGGGGGGCGATTATCGTCACGCGCTGATGACATCCTGGCGATTTCGCGATCAACTGCCCGACATGATCTTTCGGGCCTTCGTGGTGAGCCTCGTGGTCGGCTCGGCGGGCGCGGCGTTCGGCCAGGCTCAGGTCGTGCCGAGCGACGCCGACAAGGCCGCGGAGAAGACCGACGTCGAGGGCTGGGCGCCCTACCTCTCGCTCAACTCCTCCTTCGCGCTCGCGTCCAACTCGGACGTGGTCGGCCAGGTCAACGGCATCTCGACGCTGTTCGGGCTCGGCGTCACCGGCGGCGCCGACTACGTGCACGGGCCGCACCTGCTGCGCACGTCGCTCGCGATCAACGAGGGCTTCGCGCGCACGCCTGCGGTCGACCGATGGGTCAAGACCTCCGACGCGGTCAAGCTCGAGGGGCTGTACAACCACTTCGAGACCCCGAACCTCGGCGAGTTCGCGCGGCTATCGCTCGGCACGTCGCTGTTCGTGACCAACGACGTGCGCGGCATGCCGTCGACCTGGGTCGAGACCGTGCCGAACGGCACGCCGATCACGCTCACCAGCAACGGCCTCGAGCAGCGGCTGTCCGACGCGTTCAAGCCGTTCACGATCAGCGAGTCGGTCGGCGGGTTCGCCGATCCGATCAAGAAGGACAAGCTCGCCCTGTCGGTGCGGCTCGGCGTGGGCGGCCGCCACACGTTCGCCAACGGCGTGCTCGCGCTCGACGACGACAAGACCACGCCCGAGATCGAGCTCGTCGAGCTGCAGGACGTCCAGCAGCTCGGCGTCGAGGCGTTCGCCGGCGCCACCGGCAAGCTCGACGACAACAAGGCCAACTACAAGGCCGGGCTCAGCGTGCTGCTGCCGCTGGTCGACAACGACAAGTACAACCGCAGCTCGACCGAGCTGACCCGGATCGCGTTCGAGGGGCAGCTCACGTTCAACGTCTACTCGTGGATGGGCCTGGTCTATAACGTCAGCATCATCCGCGACCCCGAGCTGTTCCCGGCCGGCTCCGACAAGGTGCAGGTCCAGAACACGCTGCTGCTCACGTTCCAGCTCTCGCTCATCAAGAAGCCGGAGAAGCCGAAGGAGCCGACCAAGGAGGAGCTCGAGCTCAAGGCTGCAGTCGATCGCGCGAACGCCGCCGAGAAGCGCGCCGAGGCGGCCGAGAAGAAGCTGCAGCTGCTGATGCCGGCGCCGCCGACCACCGTGCCGAGCCCGCCGCCGACCGAGCCAGCCCCGACCCCGCCGCCGCCCGGCACGACACCGACGCCGGCGCCGCCGACGCCCTAGGCATGCGCACGATCCTGCGAGGCACCGAGGCCGACACGCTCGAGCTCGACGGCACGCTCGCCGCGCCCCCGCCGATCCCCGCGCCGCTCGAGCTGGCCGACGAGCCCGCGCGCGTCAACCTGCTGCTGTTCGCGATGCGCGGGCTCGCGCTGCGCGCCGTGCCGTGGCCGCGCTTCGACTACCACGAGGCGCTGTGGCGGATCGCGGTGCGGATCCGCGGCGAGCCCGGCTGGCTCGCCGTCGCCTGCGACCTCGACAGCGCGACCATCCGCGCGTTCGGCCGCCGCGTCGTGCGCTATCCGACCCGCGTCGCCCGGTTCGGCGAGCGCTGGTCGGTCGACGCCGGCGGCGGCTCGCTGATCGCGCGCGTCACCGAGCTCGCCGACTCGCCGCCCGCGCAGCCCGCCCGCCGCACGTTCGTTCGCGATCGCGATCGGCTCTACGAGATCCCGTGGCAGGAGATCGCCGCGCCCGAGCGCCGCACCGCCGCGATCGACGTCGTGACCGACACCCTGTCGCGACCGACGTTCGGTGACTCGCCGGCGTGGGCGCGTTCCGGGCTCGTCCACCGCGGGCGCATCCACATGTGCGGCGTCGCGCGCGCGGTCGTGTGATGGCGTGGTTCGTCTATCTCGCGCGCTGCGCCGACGACACGCTGTACTGCGGGATCACCAACGACGTCCCCGCGCGCCTGGCCGCGCACAACGCCGGCAAGGGCGCCCGCTACACCCGCACGCGCACGCCGCTCGAGCTCCTCGCGGTGCGGCGCTGCGCGACCAGGAGCCGCGCGCTGCGCCTCGAGCATCGCGTCAAGCAGCTCTCGCGCGCTCAGAAGCAGCAGCTCGTCGCGAACCCGTCGCGGTTCGCCGCGCTCGCCCGCACCCTCAAACGGCGCGCGTGAGCACGGCCGCGATCGGCACGTGATCCGATGGCATCGCGAGCGACGGCAGCGGCGTCGCGTCGTCGAGCGCCTCGGTCGCGATCGCCTCCGCGCGCAGCTCGCGCGTACAGAGGATGTAATCGATCCGCTTGGCGCGACCGTTCGGAGTACAGGTCGGCCGCGGATCGCGCGCGTGCGGATCGACCAGGCCGGCGTCGAGCAGGATCGCGAGCCGGACGCGCACCCCGCGAGACGCGCGCGCAGCTCGGCGACCAGCGCCGGCTCGACCTCCTGCAGGCACAGCACGTCGGCCGCGCTCGCCGCGATCGCGTCGACCACCGCCGCGGTGCGCGCGCCGCGCCGGAGCAGCTGGCGATCGGTCCGCGGATAGAAGCTCGCGCGCACGTACGAATCCGCAAGGACGTTCCACGAGACCAGCTGCACCGGTGCTAGATAACCACATGGCCAAGAGCGCGGCGAAGTCCGCCAAGAAGCCGGCGAAGGGGTTCACCAAGGAAGAACGCGCCGCGATGCGCGACCGCGCGGCGGAGGCGAAGGGCGGCGCCGAGGGCGAAGCCGTCGTGCTCGCCAAGCTCGCCTCGCTGCTCCCGCCCGATCGCGCCCTCGGCGAGCGCCTCCACGCCCTGATCAAGGCCAGCGCGCCCGCCCTCACGCCCAGGCTCTGGTACGGCATGCCGGCGTACGCCCGGGGCGGCGACACCATCTGCTTCTTCCAGCCCGCACAGCGGTTCAAGACCCGCTATGCGACCCTCGGCTTCAGCGACAAGGCCAAGCTCGACGACGGCAACCTGTGGCCGACCTACTACGCGCTGAAGCAGCTCGACGCGACCGCCGAGGCAAAGATCCTGGCGCTGCTCGTGAAGGCGCTCGGCTGAGCAGCGCGGTCACATCGCGCGCCACCGGGCACTACACCGCCGACTCACAAAGGAGAGGCGGACATGACAAGACTTGGCACGAACGGTGGTCGGTGGGCGTCGATCGCAGCGGTGGCGCTGGCTGCGAGCTGCGTCGCAGGCGCGAACGAGGACGAGAGCAGCACCACGCAGGCGCTATCGCAGGGACCGTGGGCAACGTCGGTCACGGCCGATACCCTGATCGGGGGAAGCGACGACGACGCCGAGCCGCTCTACATCTGCCGTGCCGCGTACGGCACCGGCGAAGAGGTCGGCAAGATGCGCTCGTACTGGGCCGGCTGCGACTTCGCGATCAACGGCGTGGAGAAGACGATCGCGCCGTACCAGACGCTGCAGCCGTCGTGGACGTACGAGTACGGCGGCGCGGTCCCATCCGACCTGGCGGAGTACGCCTACTCCGCGGTGGTCCGCGGCTTCCCGAATTACATCGCGGTGTGCCGCGCGAGCTATGCCGGGTTCACGCTGATCGGCTGGGTCGGCGGCGCCGGCTGTCACGTCGCGTGGAACGGCATCGACAACGTGGTCTCCGCGTACGACGTGCTCGTCGACGCGGGCACGAACAACCCCGGCTATCTCCCGCTCGTGCTCGCGAGCCCCGCCTACAGCGGTGTCCCGGTGTGGAACTCCGTGCGCACGGCGTCGCCGTACACCGGGTCGGTCCTCCCGTGCTTCGCGCACTACGGCACGGGGTTCTATCCGGGCTGGATGGTCGACGGCGACGACACCTGCGCGGTCGCGCTGTACGGCTCGGAGCTACACCTGTCGTCGTACGACACGCTGATCCCGGAGTGGACGACCAGGAGCAGCGGCGTGTCGTACCTCGCGGGCCACGACGCCAACGGCCGGGCCGAAGGCATCTGCAGCATCACCGACTACGCCGGCGTGAACAACATCCAGAACGGCCGCTGGCTGTCGGCGAGCGACACCTGCTCGATCGGCTACGGCGGCCGCGAGGGCACGGCCGGCCCCGGCTCGTACCAGACCGTGTCGACGCCGTAGTACAGTCCGCGGCGGTGACCGGAGAGGCGGAGCGTGCCCGGCTCGAACGCGCGATCGGCGATGCGTGGCGGGCGCGCGCCTGGCAGGACGCGGCGACCGCGCTGATCGCGGGCTACGGGCCGGAGATCTTGCGCTACCTGCTCGCGCTCGCACGCGAGGCCGACACGGCCGACGAGGCATTCTCGCAGTTCTGCGAGAACGTGTGGCTCGGCCTCCCGAGCTTTCGTGGCGAGTCGACGTTTCGCGTGTGGGCCTACGCGGTCGCGCGGTTCGCCTGGACGCGCACGCGGCGCGGTGCACGGCGGCGGCGCCGTCACGTCCCGCTGTCGGAGGTGCCGAGCGTCGAGCTCGCCGCCGACGCCGTACGCACGCGCACCGCGGAGTACCTGCGCACGGACGCGCGCGATCGGGTGGCCGAGCTGCGCGCGCGGCTCGATCCCGACGACCACTCGCTGCTGATCCTGCGCGTCAATCGCCGGCTCGCCTGGAACGACATCGCCCGCGCGCTCGCGCCGCCCGACGAGCCGCTGCCCGAGCCCGCGGTCGCCAAGCGGGCCGCGGCGCTGCGCAAGCGCTACCAGCGCATCAAGGACGAGCTGCGCGCGGCCGTGCGCACGTGAGCATCACGGGCCGGGATCGCGGCAGTACGTGCGATCGGCGGCGTGCGCCCCGGTCGTGACGAGCGCCGGCGCCGGCCCGGGCGGTATCGCGATGTCGCTGCCGTTGACGGCGCGAGCGCGCGCGACGTGTGGCGGTGCGTGATCCCACGTGTTACCGGCGAGCAGCAGCGTCCCCGTGCCGTCGCTCGGCGCGGCCAGGTCGAGATCGAACCCGGGCGCCGCCGCGCCATGCTCGGTCGCGTTGCACGCGAACGTGTTGCCGCCCGGATCGCCGGGGCGGCCGAAGTCGACGATCGGCGCCGCACCGGCGACCGCGATCGCACGGCCGCGCAGCTCGATCGCGACGTCGTTCGCCGTGAACGTGTTGCCGCGCGCGTGCAGGATGCGCGGATAGCCCGGGGCCGGCTCGGTCTCGCCATCCAGCACCAGCCCGACCGCGCGTTCGTTGGCCGTGCGCGCGGTCCCGTGGTTCCACGCGAACGAGTTGTCATCGAGCCGGTCGATCGCGGCCGCGCGCGCGACCGACAGCCCGTACCGGTAGAGGTGAAGGAACCGATCGCGCGTGATCGCGAAGTGCCCGTGGGTCGGCGCGTGCTCGACGATCGCGATCCCGCCGTCGAAGCCCTCGAACGTGTCGCGATCGCTGGTCAGCTCGCGCGTGCAGTCCCACACGTTCACGCCGATCCCGCCGACCAGCGCTGCGCCGAGCGAGCGAAACGTGTTCCCCTCGAGCTGCGCCCGGGCCGGCACGACGCCATCCCCCGTGCCGCAGCCCAGCACCCACATCCCCACGGTCGACCCGTGGACGAGCGAGCCGGTCATGCTCAGGTTGCAACCGATCGGCGACGGCCTGGTCGCTGTCGCGACCACCACGGCGTCGTCGAAGCCCGGGCCGATCGCGAGGTTCGCGAGCTGCGTGTTCGCGGCCGGCGGCGGTCCCTCGAAGCCGGTGAGGTTGCCGCGATCGCACACGACTCCGAACCGGCCGAGCTCGGGCGTCGAGGTCTCCGCTTCGATCGACAGGCTCGCGATCGCGACCGTCGCGCGTGGATCGCCGATCACGAACGCGGCGGTGAGCGTGTGATCGAACACGCCACCGGCATCGGCGCGATCGACCGTCCCCGTCCCGATCACGCGCGTCGCATCGACACCCGCGCCGACGATCGAGACGGCGCCGCGCACCACCAGCGGAAACTTCTCGCCATGATCGCGATCGTAGCGGCCGGGCGCGACATGGACCGTACGTGGACCGCGAGCGGGCAGCGCGAGCGCCTCCCCGATCGTGCGCACCGGACAGCTCGCGGTGCCCGTGCCCCCCGACGCGGCCGCACCGTCGACGTAGACGTCGGGCGCGTCCTCGGCCCGCGCGCACGCATGTGCGGCCGACGCGCCGGCGTCCGGACGCAGCGCGAACGTCGCTGCGGTGCCGGCCAGGGCGAGCGCGATCACCGAGCCGATCGCGAAACGCCGGCGCCGGCGATGCGGCTCGCGGCGAAGCGCAGCGAGCAGCGCGACGAGCGAAGGCCACCGCGCGTCGCGCTCCGGCGCGAGCCCGCGGCGCAGCGCCGCGATCACCCAGGCCGGCACGTCGCGGCGCTCCGGCAGACGAGGCGGCCCCTCCGCGATCGCATCGGCGAGCTCGGTCGGCGTGCCGCCCGCGAACGCGCGCCGTCCGAACAGCGCCTCCCACAACGAGGCGCAGAACGCGAACTGGTCGCTGCTCGCGTCGGCCCGACCGCACGCCAGCTGTTCCGGAGCCATGTACGCCGGCGTGCCGAGCCGCACGCCCGTCTGCGTCACCCCCTGCCCGCCACCCTCCGGCTCGTGCGACGCGAGCGCACCGTGCACGAGCCCGAAGTCGGCCACGCGCGGGCGGCCGTCATCGCCGACCAGCACGTTGTCGGGCTTGAAATCGCGATGCACCAGCCCAGCAGCGTGCGCGGCGGCGAGCCCGTCGCCCGCAGCCAGATAGAGCTGCACCACCGACTGCCACCGGCGCGGCTGCGCGCGCACCCACTCGCGCGCCGTACCGCCCGCGACGTACTCCATCGCGATGTAGCTGCCTCCGGCGCACTCGCCGACCTGATAGATCGTGACCACGTTGGGGTGCGACAACTTGGCGAGCGCGCGCGCCTCGAGCTCGGCGCGCACGGCCGCGGCGGGTGCGCTCGCGCTCCCCAGCTTGAGCGCGACCTCGCGGCCGAGCCGCAGATCACGTGCGAGGTAGACGATGCCCATCCCACCGCGCCCGATCAGCCGCTCGACGCGATACTGCCCGCCGACCACCGTCCCGAGCTCGAGCTCGCGCACGATCGCGATCGCGGGCGTCGCGACGAGCGCGCGCAGCAGCGAGTCGCTGTTATCGGTGCCGCCGCCGCCCTTGCTTCGCCCGCTCTCCACCGCACCCACGTTCTACACCGTACGTCGAGCGGATACCGGATTCGAACCGGCGACCTTCAGTTGGGAAGCACAAGGGACCGCTCCAGCGCATCGGAAGTTACTGAAAGCGCTCGTCCCCAAAAGCCGGTTACAGCGGCGCGAGGTCGTCTAGCGCGGCCGCGCCGGACTGCGTGCAACCGATCGCGCCGCCGATCGCGGCGAGCACGGCGACCTGCCGCCGTACGTGATCGCATCGCGCGTGAAACCAGGACATCAGGGCGTCGCGCGCGAGCGTCAGGCGGATCGATCCGCGAGGTAGGCGCGCGCACGCGCGCGGTTGAGCTCGACGTCGTGGACCGAGCCGTCGGCGCCACGCAGCACGTCCTCGTCCAGATTCTCGAGCGCGATCATCGCCTGGTACAGCGCGTTGTCGTCCACGTCGAGGAAGCGCGCGAGCAGCTCGATCATCGCGGGCTTGACGCGCGGGTCGCCGGACGTGCCGAGCGCGAAGACGAGCGCCGCCGAGACTCCAGCGGACATCGGCGCCGCGGTGCGCTCGACGAGCGCCGTCGTGAGCTCCACGGCATCTTCGTCCGAGAGCGGGCCCCGCGACCCCTGCAGCATGTCCGCGGCGAGCTCGGCGGCCTCGCGAAGCGTCGGCTCGCTGGCCGAGGCTCGCAGCGTGCGAGCGAGCGAAGCGACGGCGGCAGACAGCATCGACGTGTTATGCGACGCGCGGACCGTCCGTGCAACGTGGGCTACGAGACGTCATGCACCGTGCACGAAGTGGCGGCGGATCGAGACCGGCGCAGCTCGATCGGTGCGCACGTACGTCCCGACAGCGCAGCCGAGACATAGCGGCGCTCATCTCCGGGCGCGAGATTTCCGAGGACCACGAAGCGCCTCGTGAAGCCAGACGCGCATCTCACGATCGATGTCCGAACCTGCAGTGAGCCGCACGAAATACGCGGTCATGTTGCTGCCCCATTGCACGACACGCGCAACGCGCGCGCGCGCCGTAGCCGCCAGTGGCCGGAGAGCGATCACTGATAGCTGCAACCACTTCATCTTCGGTCGCAGCTCGACGATCGAGCGTTCGCGCTTGATCAACACTCCGACGTTCACAGCCTCTACGGTGACGCCGTTGATGCTCCGCGCGAGCTCGACGATTCGCATCGCCGCTTCGCGCTGACCATCCGGTCGCTCGGCAAGCCAATACTCCACAGGCATGCCTCGCTCGCACACATGAGCACGACGTCGGCCGAACGTGCGGTCGCACTGCGGACACGTCCACGACATCGCTCATTGTAGTCTCGCACCACCGCGCAACCGGAGAGGGTGCGATTCAGCTGTTTCCGTCGCGACGCTGCTAGAACTCCAGCGCGTCAGTCAGTCGTCCATCGCCGAACGGCGTGCCGCGACGAGCGCATTGTCGCGCGGCCATTCGAGTAGCCGGCTATTATTCTCGAAGAGTGCGGGTCAGCGTCGGTGTCGCCGCGTGGGCGGTCACGTCTGCGGCTTGCGGTCATGCGCGGCCGACCGTCGCGTCGCCGGTTACGCGTCATTTTGCCACGCGCGTCGGCGCCCCGATGTGGTGCGGCGAGTTCGGCGAGAACTCGACCGATGCCGTGCGCGAGCAACTCGCACTCTTCGATCGCACGAAGGGCGTTACCGGCTGGGCATTCTGGACGTGGAAGAAGGTCAAGAATCGCCACCCCGCCCTGCATGAGATCGTGACGACGCCGAGCTGGCGAGCCACGATCGACTGGGTCGTTCACCACTAGAGACCAACGCTCTCCGACCGTAGGAACCGGAGCCAACCGCGGTGTCGCCACGGCATCGGGTCGAAGCGCCAGTCTCGTTGAGCCGCCGGGCAGTCGGTGACGCACGCGACGCCGTATCCGTCCGCGCGGGCTCGCGAACGCTGGCGCAAAGCGGCGCCCGCAGCTCGAGGCCAAGATCGCGAAGGCGCGCGAGCTCGGCGCGCGCTGGCAGAAGAGCGAGCTGTTGCTGATAGCGCTCGGCGCGACCGTCGGCGTGCCGCCGCAGGCGTTGATCGCGCCGTGCGCGCGCGTGATCGGCATCCGCTTCCGCACGTTCGTGACGATCGACGTCGCGGGCCGCATCGCGCGGTTCACGACCATCGTCCTGGTCGCGCACCTGTTCTGACCGGCGTCAGTGGCTGAAGAAGCCCGGCAGCCTCGGCTCGCCGCGGACGGTCCAGCCGACGCCGACCATCAGCTCGGTCTCGTTCGCGATGCCGTCGGTGTACGCGACGCGGCGGATCTGCGCGCGCAGAATCGGGTAGCGCTCGTGGCGCGGCGCGACCCGCACGTCGGCCCAGCCGCCCGCCCACGCCCGGCCGAAGCCGTGGAGGCCGTGCATGCCGGCGCCCGCTCCGGCGTCGGCACCGAAATCGAGCCAGCGCGCCCAGTCGCGCTCGCGCACGAGCGCGCCGAGCAGCGAGCCGCGAAAGCCGGCATCGAGCGCCACCGCCGTCGTGGTCGAGCCGTCGTCGCGCGCGACCTGTTGCACGCTCACCGACGCGGTATCGCGAAACGCGCTGTCGCCGACCGCGAGCTCGGCGCGCCCGCCGCTCGGCGCGCCGCGCGCGGCGGTCATGCCCGCCGTGGTCTGCGCGAAACACCCGGTGGATGCGACGACGAGCAGCGCAGCTCTCATCGCGCAACCATGCGCACGCGCGCGCCGCCGCGCGCCGGCAACGAGCGGCAGGTTGTTACGGGGTGGTCTGGCCGTATCCGTCCGATCAACGATGGGGCTAGCGCGCAGGGCGTGAAAGGGCAGCGGCGCACCAAGGCTTGCCAGGGGCATGCCTCGTGCTGTATCCAGATCGGCAACTTGGTGCTCATCATCCTCGCCGCGATCATCGGGCTCTTCGTTGTCGGCAACACTGCGCGGCAGCGCGTTGCCCGGCGCGATGAGGATGAGAGTGCGACAGCTGCAATGCAGCGGCGGGCTCGCTTGCGCCAGATTCGCGCCCACAGCAACGAGCGGCACGAGTAATCGTCTGATCGGCGACGCATCGCTAACTTGGCGCGGCGCACCTGGTCACGCGCGTGCTGCCTCGCGCGCCATTCCGGCAGTGGTGCTCACGGTGCCCAAGCCGCTGCGCCTGGTCCTCGCGCGCGATCCGGCGTGGGCGCGCTGGGTCGGTCAGCTCGTGATGCGCGCGATCGGTGCGTGGCAGCGGCGCATCGCGCGAGGGCGCGGGCTCGTCGCGCCGCGCACCGGAGCCGTGGTGTTCGGCAGCGTTCCGGCGGGCTCGTGACCGGCGGCAGCATCGCGGGGCTAACACGCTCGTTGCCACGTGCGAAGCACGTTGCATCAACCCCTTCACGTATCTCGCCGACGTCATCCCGCGCGTGCAGGATCACCCGAAGCGCCGGCTCGACGAGCTGCTCCGGGCACGGCGCGAACGCGCGCCGGTGATCCGTCCACGATCGTCTAATGACGTTGGTTGGCCGTTGCGCGCGGCAGCTGGTCCCCGACCGCCGCCGGAGGCTTGACGTGGTTCGCGGCGCAGAACGCTTTGTAATAGCGGTACGACTCGAACCACAGGTCGCATTGCTGACTGCAGCTAATGGGATACGGAAGCGGTCGGGCCTTCTCCGTATGAGCCTTGCACAGTGGGACTTGCACCTTGCACAGCGAGAGCATGTCGAGCTCGCCATCATGCGACGCGCTGGCGCGGTCTACAAAACGATCGCGTGTCGTGCCGGTTCGTGCGTAGTTGACCTCGTTGACCACCGTGGAGAGCCCGTCGCCGCCGCCGAAATCGTAGGACATGATCGATCTCGTCGCAGCGACGTCTCTCGATCCGCAGATCGTGCACATCGGCGGTAACTCGAGATGGATCTCTCCCTTGTCGTCGCGCCGGACCGCGTGAGCGTACTGATCGCGGCCGATCATGAACGAATCGAGCGCCTCGAGCGGCAGCTCGCTGACCTCGAGCCCGTTCGCGCGCATGCAGATCATGCACCGATCGCACGTATCGAACGGCACCTTCCGGAACTCGTCCGGCGCCTTGAAGTGTCGCCGGCCCGGCGCGCCGCATCCCGGGCACTCGCAGTCGAGGATCAGACTCTTGCGTGTTCCGAGCAGCACGAACGTGCCGATCAGCGCCGCGATCGCGATCACCCCGTACAGGATGTAGCCGCCGAGGCCCATCCCCGCGTGAGACACGACGAGCTTGACCGCGATCGCGAGCAACACGATCGGTGAGCCGAGCTGCACGACCCCGGCGAGCGGATTGTCGCGGAACTCGTGCCACATCGACACGCGCTTGCCCGTCACGACCTTGGACGAGATCGTCACGTCCTCCATGCGGCGCGAATTTATCAGGTCACGTGACCGAGCAGATGCAGCACCACTATTCGCACGTTGACGTCGCCGACGAAGGCCGAGGCCGAAAGGAAGAAAAGCGTGAACTCCGGTGTGACCTGACCCGATTTCGGGTCCCCGGTTTCTCGTAAGTATCGAGCGGGATACCGGATTCGAACCGGCGACCTTCAGCTTGGGAAGCTGACACTCTACCGCTGAGTTAATCCCGCAGGTCGAGGCTAAGGTAGCGTCATCGCTGACCAAGTCAAGCGCGATCGAGGTCGAACCGAACCGTCGGCGCGCATCACCACGAGCAGGTTGGAGATCAGCGGCGCGAGCTTCTTCGCGAAGGCCGCGGCGATTGCTGGCTCGCCCACGTCGTACTTGCGAAGGAACGGTCGTTGCCGGCCGAACAAGGGTCGGCCCGATCCGGTTTGCCGTGTGATCGTAGAACTCGCCGATCTCTGCGAGCACACCGCTCGTTCGAGGATCTGGACGTGCTGCAACGCGATCCGAATCTGTTACCGAGGATCTCGGACACGAATGGCTCCTTCCCTCGAAGTCTTTGTTCCCGACGCGCTGTGGCTGCGGGGGTACCTCGTGCGACTGGGCGGCGCCCGGTTCAACGCGCGCATGACGGTGATCAAGCTCCGGAGCGGCGAGATTCTCATCCACTCCCCGTGCGCCTTCGATGATTCGCTCGCCGCGGAGGTCGCCGCGCTGGGGCGGGTTGCGGCAATCATCGCCCCAGGCAACCTTCACTGGCTGCACGTTCGCTCGTGCCAGCAAGCGTTCCCCGGCGCGTTGACCTATGTTTGCCCCGGCGTCGAGAAGCGGGCCAAGGGTCTCACCTTCGACTTCGTCCTCGGCGACGAAGCGCCGCCGCTCTGGGCCGACGAGGTGTCACAGGTCGCCCTGCAGGGAACGCGCGTCGTGCGCGAGGTCGCCTTCTTTCACCGCACGAGTCGAACCCTCATCCTCGTCGACCTCGTCGAGAACTTCACGCCGGCCACGCCCGGCACCAACTTGTTCCTCCGGATCGCGTTTCGCGCACTCGGCATGTGGAATCGACCCAGCCCGGCACCCGAGTATCGGTTCGCATGGGGCGACAAGGCGCGAGTGCGCGAGGGCATGGAGCGCATCCTCGCATGGGACTTCGAGCGTGTGATCCTCTCGCACGGCGACGTCATCACCCGCGACGCCAGGCAAATCGTCGCTCAGGCCTGGCGGCAGATTCTCCGCTGAGGCGCCACGAGCACTCGTCCCCTCACAGGGGCCGATGCGGAATCAACCGTCGACTACGAGGCAGCCGGGGAGAGATCGGGGCACGTCGGTGGCTCGAGGCAACTCCGCGTAGAACACCGTGATCGCGATGCAGTGAAACGAAGCATCGCTTGAGATCCGTGGTGTCATCGTCATCCGCCGTTCACCAAGACTGGGTTTGAGAAGGAGGTGACACCCATACGAGCCCACCGAGATAACAGCACGGCGTGGGTGTTACCCATGTCCTGATCGCTATTTCGTCGCCGCCGCCTCGCGCACGCGCTGGAAGTGAACGAGTAGAAGGTCAGGTTCATCTCGGACGATCCGCAGTTCATCACTCCATCCGGGCTCCAAGACCGCCGCCCTCGCGTCGTCGCGAACCCTGTCGAACGAGACGCCCGCGCCATACATCGAACCGGAACGCGCTGGATCGGGCGCCTTTGCGTCAAAGTAACGAACGGAGCCCGGCACGCCACGTAGAAATAACTTCCAGGGCCGACCATCGATGATCGCGCCCTGTAGGTGCGTCGGGAGCCAAGAGCTGATGGTCGGCAGCCGTGGGATGCGTGCGATGTGCCGAAGCTCGTCCAATCCCAGATGCGGAAAGCGCTCTCCGCTGCAGGCGGCCGACACGAGCTGCTTTGCCGCTCCTAGGTTGATCTCCTCGATAGTGCGAAGTGCGATCATGGATTCGATCGCACCGAGATGCTCGTCCTCACGAAAGGCTCTCAACACCTCGTCGAGGGTGCTGCCGGCGCTCAGGCTCGCCGCACCGCGTGCAGCTGCCAAGGAGATGCGCTGCTCTGACTCGCGGTCCATGGCTCAGCGTACAGCGGTCGAAGTCCAAGCGTTCGGGCCGCTAACCCCTACGGCTCATCGACCACGGCCGGTTGCAGCGCCTCGTGCATGCCCGGCGTGGCGGTGATCGAGCCTTGGAGGCGCGGCGTGCCCGCTCTCACGCGAGTCGACATGAAGACGCCGCACAGCGGAATGACCGCGATACGAGGCCGGCCGCAGCGTGTCGACTCGTGCTACGCCCGATATCGCAACGCATCGACGACGAGTGAGAACGCGGGCGAGGCCTGCCGGCGACTCGGATAGTAGAGGTGATAGCCCGAGAACGGCGGCGTCCAGTCTTCGAGTACACGCACGAGGCTTCCAGCGCGAAGGTGCTGCAGGACCGCATCTTCGAGCACGAACGCGACGCCGAAACCGGCGAGCGCGGCGCTGACTTGCTCGTCGATGCCGTTCACCGTGACCTGGCCCTCGACCCGAACCTTCAGCTCGCGGTTGCGCTTCTCGAACTCCCAGACGTAGACGCCGCCCGCCGTGGGAAGTCGGATGTTGATGCAACAGTGGCCGGTCAGCTCCTGCGGCTTCTTCGGCGGCGCGTGCTTCTCGAAGTACGCCGGTGAAGCGACCGCCGCCATGCGCATCTCCGGCGAGATCGGAACCGCGATCATCCCGCGCGCGACCTGCTCGCCGAGCCGTACGCCGGCGTCGTACCGACTCGCGACGATGTCGGTAAGGCCATAGTCGACGACGATCTCGATCTTCACGTCCGGGTACGCGGGCATCACGCGACCGAGCTTCGGCAACAAGATCGTGTTCGCCGCGTGATCGGACGTCGTGATCCGGATCGTGCCGGCGGGCTTCTCGCGCATCGCGGTGACCGCGGCGAGCTCGGTCTCGACCTCGTCGAGCCGCGGGCCGACGTTCCGGAGCAGCCGCTCGCCCGCCTCGGTCGGCGACACGCTTCGCGTCGTTCGCGTGAGGAGCCGCATGCCGATGCGCGCTTCGAAGCGGCTGATCGTGTGGCTGAGGGCAGATTGCGACACGCCGAGCTTGCCGGCCGCGCGCGTGAAGCTCCGCTCCCGCGCGACGGAAACGAACGCGAGCAGGTCGCTCAGGTCCTCGCGGGCCATTCATGACTCCCTGTCATAACCGCATCCGACCGTACCAGCTAATCCCGAGCCGCCGCTGTTGCTACAAGTGGAACCAGCGAAGGAGCGTGGCGATGGAGATCAAGCGAGGCGGTACGCAGGCATCGCAGAAGGGGCCCGCGGAGCACTTCACCGGAAACGTGCGGATCGATCCGCTGTTTCAACCGAACGGTCCGCAACGCGCGTTGGGCGCGTACGTCACGTTCGAGCCGTGCGCGCGCACGGACTGGCACACGCACCCGAACGGTCAGATCCTGATCTGCACGTTCGGCTGCGGCCTGGTGCAGAGCTGGGGCAGCTCGGTCGAACAGATCCGCGCGGGGGACGTCGTATGGACGCCGCCGAACGAAAAGCACTGGCACGGCGCGACGCCGACCACGGCGATGCAGCACATCGCGATCACCGAAGGCGTCGAGTGGCTCGAGAAGGTCACCGACGAGCAATACGGAGCGAAAGGGTAACGTCATGCAGAAGCGCAAGCTGGGAAAGAGCGGGCTCGAGGTTTCGGCGATCGGGTTCGGTTGCATGGGCATCAGCTTCGGCATGGGCCCTGCGATGGAGAAGCCAGCGGCGATCGCGCTGATCCGCGCCGCGTTCGAGCGCGGCGTGACGCTGTTCGATACCGCGGAAGCCTACGGCGCGTTCAACGAAGAGGTCGTCGGCGAGGCGCTCGCGCCGTTCCGCGACCAGGTCGTGATCGCGACGAAGTTCGGCTTCAAGGAGGGCGACTCGAAGCTCGGAATGGATAGCCGGCCGGAGCGCATCCGCGCGGTCGCCGAGCAGTCGCTCAAGCGCCTCAAGACCGATCGCATCGATCTCTTCTATCAGCACCGGCCCGATCCGAACGTGCCGATCGAGGAGGTGGCCGCCACGGTGAAGGAGCTGATCAAGGCCGGCAAGGTGAAGCACTTCGGTCTCTCGGAGGCGGGCGCGCAAACGATTCGTCGCGCGCACGCGGTGCAGCCGGTCACCGCGCTGGAGAGCGAGTACTCGATGTGGTGGCGCGAGCCCGAGAAAGAGATCCTTCCGACGCTCGAAGAGCTCGGCATCGGCTTCGTCCCGTTCAGCCCGCTCGGCAAGGGCTTCTTGACCGGCGCGATCAACGACAAGACCGAGTTCAGCAAGGACGACTTCCGCAACATCGTGCCGCGGTTCTCGCCCGAGGCACGCAAGGCGAATCAGGCGCTCGTCGACCAGATCGCGGCGCTCGCCAGGGCCAAAGGCGTGACGCCGGCGCAGATCGCGCTCGCATGGGTGCTGGCGCAGAAGCCGTGGATCGTGCCGATCCCGGGCACCACGAAGGTGCACCGGCTGGCGGAGAACGTCGGCGCGGCCAACGTCCAGCTCACCGAGGACGACCGGCGCGAGATCGGCGATGCCCTCGCGAGCATCCAGGTGGTCGGCGATCGCTACCCGGCGCATCTCGCCGCACGAGCCGGAAAGTGAGCGTGTCATGGCGATCAGCAACCGAGCGCAGCGCCTCCACGAGGAGCTGTTT
Organism: Kofleriaceae bacterium; assembly: GCA_035516595.1. Classification (GTDB taxonomy): domain Bacteria; phylum Myxococcota_A; class Polyangia; order Haliangiales; family Haliangiaceae; genus JABFXX01. Next base: position 44,999 of record DATJAE010000042.1, read on the forward strand.
CCAGACCACAGATCCACGCTCGAGCAGACCGACCCGGAGCTGATCGAGCTGTTCGACAACTTCGCGTTCGACGAGGTGATCGAGCACGGTCAGCTCGACCTCAAGACGCGAACGATGCTCGTGCTCGCGTCGCTGATCGGGAGCAACGCGGTCGCCGAATTCGAGGTGATGGCCGGCGGGGCGCTGAACGTCGGCGTCACGCCGATCGAGCTGAAGGAGATCGTCTACCAAGCCGTCGCGTACGTCGGTATGGGGCGGGCGTTCGAGCTCCTCGACGTGACCAACGGCGTGCTCGCGGAACGCGGCGTCGCGCTGCCGCTACCGGGCCAGTCGACCACGACGCGCGAGACGCGCTTCGAGAAAGGGCTCGAGGCGCAGAAAGCGATCTTCGGCTCGGCGATCGATCGCATGTACGAGCAGGCGCCGACGGACGAGCAGCATATCCAGCGCTTCCTCTCCGCGAACTGCTTCGGCGACTTCTACACGCGCGGTGGGCTCGACCTTCAGCAACGCGAGCTGGTGACGCTATCGATCCTGATCGCACTCGGCGGTGCCGAGCCGCAGATCAAGGGACACATCCAGGGGAACTTGAACGTCGGAAACGATCGCGCGCGGCTCGTCGGCGTGATCACCGCGCTGCTGCCGTGGGTCGGCTATCCGCGAACGCTCACCGCGCTCAAGTGCCTCGACGAAGTCGTGCCCCACGGGAAAGGAGACGGTCATGAGTGACGTCGTCGTCGTGATCGGACCGGGGCAGATCGGGCAAGCCATCGCGCGCCGGGGCGGCGTCGGCAAGCACCTGCTCCGGGCGGACAAGAGCACCGCGCGTGCAAACGCGGCGGCCGAGACGCTCGCGCGCGCGGTCGCGTACGCGATCAGCCAGCCCGAGGACGTCGACATCAACGAGATCCTGTTCCGGCCGACGCGGCAAGAGCTCTGAACACCCCGGCGAGATCGTGACCGCGATCGTCCCACCTGCGAGGTGCTCGCCGAACCCCACGTGCCCGCGGCTGCCCAGCTCGGCGTCGTGACGACCTCGGCGTCGAACCCGGTCGACTGGCCGACGCGCGCGTCGAATGGACCTCGGTACGGCATTGCTCGACCGCCGAGACCAGTCGATCCTCGCGCCATGCCTCCCGAACGTGCCGTCTCTCGGAAGCGCTCGATCGTCAAGGCGCTCACGTACCGCGTCGCGATCGTCTGCCTCGACTTCCTCGCGATCTACCTCTTCACGCACAAGGTCGACGTCGCGCTCGGCTTCATGATCGTCAGCAACGTCTACACGACGGTCGGATACTTCGTGCACGAGCGGATTTGGGCGCGCATCCAGTGGGGAACTGCGCCGACAACGTGATCGCCCGCTCGCAAGCAGCGCGCACACCTTGCCGCGCGTCGCACGACCGCGCGCGGTGATGAGGGCAGGTCATCGACGGTGCCCCAGCTAGGGACGCATTCGACGCGCGATGCTGGCGGGGGAGCAGCAGAGCTCGCGCTCGCGCGGCACGACGTCGGTGACCCTGCCTCGCACGTCGACCGCGATCGCGCAGCAGTCCTCGAGCATCTCGCGTAGCTGGGCGCGACCGCGCTGCACGCGCGACTTCATGCCGGAGACCGAGATCCGCATCGCCTGGGCCGCGTCGCTGATCGCCATGCCTTCGAGCTCGACGAGCGTGATCGCTTCGCGATAGGGCGTCGGAAGCCGCGTGACGAACGACGCCAGACAAGCGGCAAGAGCGGTCGCCGCGCCGAGATCGTCTTCGGTGTCCTCGGTGGCGACCTCGGACGGCTCGCCGATCGGGGTCGGTACACGACGTCGCCCGTGCTCCGAGATCGCGTTGCGCGCGATCGCGTACATCCAGCTGAAGAACCGTTCCGCGTCGTTCAGCCCGTCGAGGCCTCGGTGCATACGCAGGAGCACGTCCTGGAGCACGTCATCGACATCCGCCGCGTCGACGCGACGCGCGACGAACGGACGCAGCTTCGCCGCGACCTCGCTCCACGGAACCGCGGCGTCCGTCATCCGCAACAACCCGGCGGGCAGCACGCCGCCTGCTCGGCTCCGCGACGCGCCTCGATCGTCGCCGATGCGACGAACGTGCTCACGCCGGGCATCCACGAGTCGACGATCTGTGCGCTGTTCGGCGAGACGGTGATCTCGATCGACTTGAAGCCCGCCTTGATGAGCATGGCTTTCACGTCCTCGAGCGCGGCCGCTCCGCCGATGCAGCCGCAGACCGCACCGGCCTCGTTCCGGATCGCCTCGGGGATCGGCGCGATCGAGACGACGTCGCTGATCGCGAGCCGCCCACCGGTGCGCAGCACGCGGAACGCCTCGTCGAACACCGCTTGCTTCTCCGGCGACAGGTTGATCACGCAGTTCGACAGGATCACGTCGACCGAGCCATCGGCGACGGGCAAGTGCTCGATCTCGCCGAGCCGGAACTCGACGTTCGTCGCGTTGACCTTGCGCGCGTTCGCGCGCGCGAGCGTCACCATGTCTGGCGTCATGTCGACGCCGATCACCTTGCCCGCCGGGCCGACCGCACGCGCCGCGAGGAAGCAATCGAAGCCGCCGCCGGCGCCGAGATCGAGCACGGTCTCACCGGGCCGCAGCGATGCGATCGCGCTCGGATTGCCACAGCCGAGGCCCATGTCGGCGCCCTCGGGTACGGCGCCCAGGTCATCAGCGCTGTAGCCGAGCATGCGCGACTGATCGCTCGGCATCGGTGCGCAGCAGCCCGGCGCGCATCCGGTTTCGCCCTTGGACACCTTCGCGTAGTGCTCGCGGACGACCTTGCGGGTTTCATCAGCTTTGCCTTCGTTCATGTGGCCTCCACTCCTAGAGACGGGCTTCGCGGAAAAGGACGCAGGAAATCACATCGACACCGCCATGCACGTGGCCGACGTCGGGCAGAGCGCGGCGAATTCGGGAGACGACCGGAGCGATCCGGGCGCGCTTGCCCGATCGACTTCCGCGAACCCGAAGCGCCGGAAGAACTCGGGGGCGGTGGTGGTGAGCAGAAACACGCGGTCAACACCGCTCGACCAGGCGGTCGCGAGCCGGTCCGCTACCAGCGCGAGCCCCGTGCCCTTGCCGCGCTCCTCGGGCTTGATCGCGACCGTGCGAAGCAGCGCAGCGTCGTCGTGTGGTTCCAGTGCGGCCACACCGACGACCTCCGAGCCGCGCCGCGCGACGACGTAGCCGGCCGGGAAGTGATCCGCCACGACCGCGGTCGGCAGTTGACTCGTCTGTACCAGGGCCTCGATCGCCGGCAGGTCCGAGGCGACCGGCGGACCGACCGCGATCCCGTCGACGAACCGCTGGGCCGCGAACGTCCACAGCCGGACGCGGATCTCGTCGCGCGCGCGCCGGAACCGCACGAGCATCGCCTCGGGCGACACGCTCGGATCGGTCGTCGCGGGATCGGGAATCGGCCAGTGCAGGCGCGTCATCTTGCCGGGCCAAACCGGGCACACTTCCTCGGCACACAGCGTGATGACGACCTCCACGGAAGCTGGATCGATCTCGTCGACTGACTTGCTGCGATGCCCGGTGATATCGATCCCGATCTCGCGCATGACCGCGATCGCGTTCGGGTTCACGCGGCTCGGCTGGCTGCCGGCGCTCTGGACGCGCACGAAGTTGCTGAACAGCGCGCGTGCGAGTCCCTCCGCCATCTGCGAGCGCGCCGAGTTGGCCACGCACAGGAACAGCACGCTCGAATACATGACGATATCGTGATACAAGGATGTCGTGCTGTCGAGCACCGAAGCGTTGGAAGTGCGCGCCCGCTGACCCGCCGGTGCGCGACGAAGGGCCGAGCGCAACACCTGGTCGCGACGCCGCCGTCGTTCAGTGCGTTCGCGATGAGAGCGCTCAGACGTAACGCTTCACGAACTCCCAGGTCGGATCGCGAATCCATTCGACCTGGGGTCTGCGGTCGGCACGCTGTTTCGACCAACGCTCGATGATGCCTTGCGCGGCGCTGTCCTCCGGCGCGTACCAATGCATCACTCGGTGCCCCGACCTCGTCTCTCGCCCGAAGTAGACGACGAGTCCACCGAGAGAGCTGGCCAGCTCGTCCTCGAGAATGTTGAGCTGCTCTGCATCGGCCGGCGTCGTGAGCCCGTGCGGACTCTGATCGAGGATCGCGAGGTCCACGGCGACATGCATCGTGTGAAGGATGTGATCGATGCGCTTGAGCGCCCGGTTACAAGTCACGAAGACCGGATCGCCGGTCTCTGTCTTGCCCTGCATGACGACGAACTGTTCGCCGGTCGCCGTACGCTCCAGTTCGGCCAGCGCGTCCGTGAACTCACGAAAAGCGACGGCATCCTCGAGCTTCTTCGCGGAAGCCTCGATATGTCCGAGCCAACGCTCGACGCCGTCCTCACCGAGAGCGCCGTCGAGCAGCAGGTACAGCGCGGTCGCTTGCGTCGTCTCGGATAGCTTCGCGAACTTCGGGTGGAAATACGTGGCGTCGATCCGTTCACGCCCCGGGTCGACCTCGAACGAAACCATCAGGTCGTTGCGGTCGAGCTCCACGTTGTTGATCTCGAGCGTCGAGCCCGGGCGGGCTTGTCGAGCGGCGAAGTACTCCCAGGTTGCGTCGGGGCTGGGACCTCTGTCTCGCCACAGCTCGGTGATGAGCCGTGCTTGCGGATCGCCCTTCGGCGATAGGCAGAATGCGTGCCGCGATGTCTTGCCCGGAGACAACTCCCAGTCGAGATCGCCGATCGCGTCTACGCGATCAGCGATTTCGCGGATCAGATCCGGGCTGAACTTCCGATCGACCTCGATCGCGCGCAACACTCGGGGCTGCGCGGTTTCCCACCAGACCCAGAACGCGCGGATCCCTTCTTCGATGGTCATTTCACCGTGATCGGGGCCGGAGGTCTGTCGTAGAGCTCGAGGAGGCCCCTGGCATCTTCGATCGAGAGGTGCTTGAGCGTGACGCTCTTCAGGACCTCATCTTCCGGTGCTGCGGAACGCGCGATCACGAGGCCATAGACCTCGCGCTTCGCGTCTTCAGTGAGCGTGCGACCGCGGCAATATTCAGTGTAGGCGCGCGCCATCGCCTCGTAGATCTCGACTTCACGATCCGGGTGCTCGTCACGCTTGAAGTCGTCGAGCCATTTCGCGAGTGGCGTGGGATCGACGTCCTGAAAGGTGTCGTGAAGCTTCGTGATGCGTGCGACCAGGTCCGCTGGCAACTCGTCATGCCGGATCGGGCCCGGTCGCAGCTTGGACGGCGCAACCTGCTCGATCCGCCGACCCTCATGGGATTTGCAAGACGCGACCGCAACGCAGCAAATCACCAAGCCCGCGTACGGCGAAGCTCGTCGCATTGGATCCCGCGGGCTCCGCCCCACCCAGCCAGTATATCGAGCGAAGCAAGAAAGTTCGCGTCCAAGGCGCTGTGGCATGCGGCCGTGCTCGAGGCTGCGCGCGCAAGGCAACACGTAACTCGTGAGACCTGGATTCGCGCTCGTCAACGCGGGGCGGTCGCGCTCACCGCTTCTCGCTGTCGAGCGTGGCCATCTGCGCTGCCGCGTAACGCGTCCCGGCGATGGCGCCGCGCGGGGCGACGGCCTCGACCTCGGCGAGCTGCTCGGCGCCGAGCGGCCTGGCGGCGAGCGCTTCGTCGAGCTGTGGCAGCGTGCGCATGCCGAGCGTCGGGACGAAGCGCGGCTGCTTGCCGAGCACGTAGCCGATCGCGAGCTGGCTCGGCGTGATTCCCCAGCGCGTCGCGAGCCGGTGCAGCGCGGCCACGAGCTTGGCGTTCGCCTCGCGATTGCCGGCGGCGAACCGCGGCATGTGTGCGCGCGCGTCGCCGGCACCGATCGGGCTGGCCGAGAGCAGCCCGCGCGACAGCACGCCGTACAGCGTCGCGCCGATGCCGAGCTCGGCGAGCACCGGGAAGATCGCGTCCTCGGGCTCGCGCGTGGCGATCGAGTACTCGATCTGCAGGTCGGCGATCGCATGGACCTTCGCGGCGCGCCGGATCGTGTCGGGACCGACCTCGGACAGCCCGATCGCCCGCACGTAGCCGGCCTTCACCAGGTCGGCGATCGCGCCGATGGTGTCCTCGATCGGGACGGTCGGGTCGAGCCGCGCCGGGCGATAGACGTCGACGTGATCGGTGCCGAGGCGCACCAGGGAGTAGCCGAGGAAGTTCTTCACGGCCGCGGGACGCGCGTCGAAGCCACCCCAGCTGTTGTCGGGCCCGCGCAGAGCCCCGAACTTGACCGAGAGCTGGACGCGATCGCGCCGGCCGGCGATGGCCTTGCCGACGAGCAGCTCGTTGTGCCCGAAGCCGTAGAAGTCGCCGGTATCCAGGAAGGTCACCCCGCGCTCGATCGCGGCGTGGATCACGGCGATGCTCTGCGCGTCGTCGGTCTTGCCGTAGACGCCGGACATGCCCATGCAGCCGAGTGCGATGTTGGTTTGCATGACCCGGGTTGTACCGCCTGCCGGTCGTCCCGTGCATGCAGCCGTCCACCGGGTCGCGCCGGTCCGCGCACGGCGCGCGGCCTGCGCGGTCGGGTGTGCGCGCGCTGCGCGATCCCCGGCCGAGGCCACCGCGACGTCATCTCGCGACCGTGCTGCGCTTCTTCTTGCGCGCGCGGGCCGAGACCTCCGCGAGCTTGCCGGAGGCGAGCAACGTGCGGAGCTCGCCTTCCATCTCGCGAGCGAACAGCAGGCGCACCGCCTCGACGCCAACCGTGCGGAGCGCCGCGAACAGCTTGCCGGCGTCAGCCATGCCGAGCTGGCCGTCCTTGACGCGCCCGACGAACAGATCGACGAGCTCGTTGACCGACCGCCGGAGGTGCTTGCGCAAGATCGCCGATGCCTGCGTCGCGGTCTCGAGATCGATGCCGACTCCCTCGAGCTTGATCGCGATCGCCAGCAATGCCGGGCTGCCGACGAGATAGACGTCGCCCTTGCGCTCGACGATCCGCGCGCGCATCAGGTCGGCGAGCAGACCGGGACGCCGGCTGCCGACGAGCTCGTAGAGCTCCGGCTCGGTCACGGTGCGTGGCTGATCGGCGCCCCACGGTGCCTGCATCTCCTCTTCGACGCCGAGCCACTCGGCCAGATCGAGCTCGCCGCGATCGATGCGCTTCATGAGGTCGCCGATCGCGTCGATCCTGAGCCCGCGATCCGAGAGCTGCGCGATCAGCTTCAGCCGCTCGACGTGGTGCTTGCCGTAGTACGCGACGCGGCCGCGGATCTCCGGATGCTGGAGCGCCCCGCGCGACTGATAGAACCGGATCGTGCGGCTGGGTACGCGCGAGGCGGCGGCGAGCTCGTCGATCGTGAGCGCGTCGTCGTCGCCACCGGGTTCGGCCTTGGCCATCTCGACCGCGATCATGCCGCGAGTGCGCGCCGCCGCGTCGGCCACGCGAGCCGAAAGATCGTTCGGAGCGTCGTTCCGAGCTGACGGCCGAACGAGCCCTTGTTGTACGGCACGCCGTGGCGGGCGCAGATCGCCTCGACGCGAGGGGCGATCTCCGGGTAGCGATTGCTCGGCATGTCGGGAAACAGGTGGTGCTCGATCTGGTGGCTCAGGTTGCCGCTCAGGACGTGGAACAGCGGCCCGCCGGTGATGTTGCACGAGCCCAGGACCTGGCGCAGATACCAGCGGCCGCGCGTCTCGCCCTCGACCTGCGCCTCGCTGAACACCTGCGCTCCGTCGGGGAAGTGCCCGCAGAAGATGATCGCGTACGACCACAGGTTGCGCATCAGGTTCGCGGTCAGGTTCGCGAGCAAGACCGGCACGAAGGCCGGCCCCGCGAGCAGCGGCCACAGCACGTAGTCCTTCGCGAGCTGCTTGCCGGCCTTGCGCGCGACGCCGGCGAGCTGGCCGCGCACGTCGGAGAGCCGGAGCTCGCGACGCCGCAGCGCGCCGAGATCGATGTCGTGCATCGCGACGCCCCACTGGAACATCACGGCGAGCAGCGCGTTGTAGATCGGCTGCGCGAGGTGCGCGGGATGCCAGCGCTGCTTGTCGGTGACGCGCAGGATCTCGTAGCCGACGTCGCGATCGCGCCCGATCACGTTCGTCCAGGTATGGTGCACGACGTTGTGCGAGTGCTTCCATTGATCGGCCGGGCACACGTTGTCCCACTCCCACGTCGACGAGTGGATCTCCGGATCGTTCATCCAGTCCCACTGGCCGTGGATGACGTTGTGGCCGATCTCCATGTTCTCGAGAATCTTGGCCAGGCCGAGCGAGACCGTGCCCGTGCCGATCACGCCGAGGAACAGCGGAAACGCCGGCGCCAGCGGCAGGCTCGCGAAGATCAGCACGCGCCCGCCGATGGCGAGGCTGCGCTGGACCTTGATCGCACGCGTGATGTAGCGGCGATCGCGATCGCCGAGGCTCGCGAGCACCTCGGTGCGGATGGCGTCGAGCTCGCGGCCGAAAGCATCGGTATCGATGAGATCGTTCATGGGTCCTTTCACAGGCCGAGCTCGACGTCGCCGGCCGCGGCGCACACGCACGGCTGGATGCGCGAGCCCGGCTCGTCGAGCGCGGTGCCGGTGCGCAGGTCGCGCACGCGGCCGGAGATCAGCGTCGTGTCGCAGGTGTGGCAGATGCCCATGCGACAGCCATGGGGCGGTGACAGGCCGGCGGCCTCCGCGACCTGAAGCAGCGGGGTCTGGCCGTCCGCGGTCGCGTGGACGCCGCTCGCGGCGAAGCTCACCCGGCCGCCGCTCGTCGCCGGCAGGACGGCCAGCGCCGCGCGGAATCGTTCGACCTGGACGCGCGGGACGACCCGGGTGACCGCATCGAGCAACGTCTGCGGCCCGCACGCCCAGCACGTGCGCGTGCGCCAGTCGCCGACCAGCTCGTCGAGGCGCGCCGCGCTGAACCGCCGCGGATCGTCGGCCGTGGCGATCGCGATCAGCCGATAGCTCGGATGATCGACCGCGATCGCACGCAGCTCCTCGCCGAAGATCACGTCGTCGTGCGTGCGCGCGTAGTGAACATGCACGACGTCGGGCATCGTGCCGCGCAGCGCGAACGTGCGAAGCATGCTCGCGACCGGGGTGATGCCGCTGCCGCCGGTGATGAACAGCGGCCGCACCGCCGCGGCTTCCGGGATCACGAAGCTCCCTTCGGGGGTTCCCACCGCGACGAACGTGCCGACCTCGACGTCACGGACGAGCGCGCGAGACACGCGCCCCTGCGCCTTCACCGTGATCGTGAAGCAGCCGTCGCGGCGATCCGGTGACGAGCTGACCGAGAACGTACGCGTGGCGATCCGGCCGGCGATCGCCACCCCGATCCGTACGTGCTGCCCGGCGCGATGGCGCCGCCAGCCACGTCCGGGACGCAACACCAGCGTGCGCACGCCGGGCGCCTCGTCGTGCACGGCCTCGACGCGCGCCCGCCGCGTGTGGGTGGCTGCCAGCGGGCGCACGAGCGCGATGTAGTGCGACGGCAGCAGCGGCGTCGCGATCAGGTTCGCCAGGTCGCCGAGCCACGAGAGCGTTGTCATTGGCTCACCTATAACTGTGACAGTATGAACTGTCAAGAAGGAACCTCGCAGCCGCGCCTGGCACGTGCCGGCACGCGCGATGCACCTCCTCGACGCGAAAGGTCCATGGCCATGCGCTGCGCGCAATTCTCACGCCTGCTCGTCGCGGCTCTCGCAATGCTTGCGGCCAACGCGAGCGCAGAGACCCGGACGGCACCCAGGGCGATCGACACGTCGCCGCTACCCAGCGAATGCAAGGTGTTCCTCGAGGTCCCACCGGATTCGACGAGCGAGCTGTTGCCCTGGGCGCAGCGGCTGTCGCTTGCCGCGTGCCGGGAAGGTGCGATCGAGGTCGGCCCGGTCACCGATCCCGACAAGCTACGCGACACCGTTGCAGCGCTCGACAGGGCGATCGAACCAGCGACCGCGATCTACCGAGACGCGATCGCCAACGGACCGGCCCAGATCCGCATGCTCGCCGGCTATGGCCTCGGCATGGCCTACGTCAACGTCGCCGTTCGCGCGCGGAGCGCGATCCCCGGGGGCATCTTCAACTCCGGCGACGCGGCCGCGATCGACCGCTTCGACACGCTGCACCGCACGCTCGAGCCGCTGCTGGTGCGCGATCGCGACCGCGCGATCGCGGCCCTCTCCAACACGGTCGCCCTCGCCGATGCCGACCCCGCGGACGCATCCGCGAACGGCGTGATGACCTGGGTCGTCGCATCCGCGCGAGCGGAGCTCGCCTTGCTCCAAACCAACCCTTGAGTCGGAGGCTGCCATGCGTCCATTCCTGTTCGCCTCGATCGTCGCAGGAGCGGCCTCGGTCGCCGCCGCCGGCGGAATGAAGTACACGCCGCTGGTCGACGTCGCCGCGGTGGATCCAGCCTGTCGCGTGCTCGCCCAGACTCCGCAGAATGCGACGGTCGACGGTCCGAGCTACGACGCTGCGATCTCGACGGCCAACTGCGTCGCGATGGCGGGAACACGCACGCTCGTGTTGACGCCGAGCGCGGATTCGGTGAAGGCGCTCGACGACGCCGAGGCGCCGGCGCTCGCGATCCTCGATCGCGTGATCGCGCGCGGCGATGCCGAGCACGCGCTGATCGCGGACTACGCGGAGGTCGATCTTCTCCGCGGCAACGCGGCCAGGATGCTCGACGCCCTGCCGCCGCTGTCGCCGCAGATGAGCCGGAACGAGGTCGCCGAGCACACGCGGCAGGTCATGGTCACCGGCGTGCTGATCGAGCCCTGGCTCCGTCGCGCCACCAAGATCCGCCGCGACATCGCGACGCTCGTGAGCGCGCATCCCGAGCTCGCGACGCGCGACGTCGTCCTCGCGAACATCGTGGCGAGCACGCGCATCGTCGAGGCCGTCGGCCTCGCGGCGCGGTGAGCCGCGCCAGATAGCTAGACCAGCTCGCGCAGGAACGACGCGACCACCGCCGCGAGGCGCTCGGGCTGGTCGAACGGCAGGCCGTGACCGGCGTCCTGGATCTGGGCGATCCGCACGCGCGGGTTGAGAGTGCGTAGCTCGCTGGCCATCTCGAGCGTGACGACCGGGCGATCACCGATGACGAGCAGGCTCGGGATGTCGATCGCGCTCACGAGCTCGCGATGGTTCGGGTCGGGCGACGCGAGCACGTCGAACGCGCCGAGCCGGGCTTGCTGCCTGGCGTCGGCGAGGAGCTCGGCGATCTCGGGCGAACGATGGGGGTGCCGGGCGCGGATCTCCGCGACGAGGTCGGACCTCGGCAGGCCGAGGATCCGGCGGTGTTGCTCGACGACGTCGCTGTCGCGCACCTCGCGCTGTCGCTCGGCGGTCAGAAACGTCGGATCGACCAGGACGAGGCCGCGGAGGATCGCCGCGCGCCTGCTCGCCACCAGCGCGGCGACCAGACCGCCCATCGAGTGGCCGAGCACGACCGGACGGGACAGCTCCAGCCCGCGGATCAGGCCCGCGACGTCGCTCGCGTGATCGTCGTAGCGATGGCCGTGGGGCGGCGAGCTCGATCCGCCGTGGCCCCTGGCGTCGGGCATGATGACGTCGAAGTCGCGCTCGAGCGCGCGCGCCAGCGGCGTCCAGGTGGCGCCGCTGCCGGTCAAGCCGTGGAGCAGGACCACCGGAGGTTTGGCGCCGCCGGTCCGGAGGTAGTGGAGCGTGATGCCGTTGGTGGGGCAGGTAGCGCGGATCCAGCTCGTCATCGACCCGCTAGTTCCCGTAGCGCACCGGCGCGACGATCGGATGATCGTGCATCAGCTTCTTGGCGAGCGCCTGCTCGAACTCCGAGGACAGCGCCCGGGCCTGATCCGGCGTCAGCCCGTTGTGCAGGCAATCGAACAGCGCGGGCTCCTCGCTCGTGGCCTGCACGCACGCGACGAGCTTGTCCGACCAGCCATCGTTCTTGCACGACGCGATCGTCACCGTCTTGAGCAGCGCGAGGCTGTCGGGTGGCGTCGCGTTGATCGGATCGGTGGCCTTCTCCCTGGCGACGATCCGGTCCCAGACCCCGGCCGCGCGCTCGCAGCGCACGGCGCTCTCGCTCGCACCCTTGTTGCCACACGCCACCACGCATCCGATCGAGAGCACGAGGGCCAGCCGCATGGCGGGCAGCATGGCACGGCCGCGCGCGCGCGTCGCGCGCTAACGCGCCGGCCGCTCGGCGCCGACGATGCGGAAGCCGCGCAGGCCCTGGTCGTACACGTGGACGAGCAGCGGGCCCGCGCGCGTGCCGTCGCGCAGCTCGAACACGGCGGGGCGCGGCGCGCCGGCAGTGCCGCCGACCGCGCGCGGGGTGAAGCACACCACGGCGTCGTCGCCGAGCTCGGGCGCGAGCGGCCACGCGGCTCCGCCGCCGCGCTCGACGATGGTGTACGCGAAGTGCGGGAACACGCCGCGCAGCCGTGCAAAGTCGGTCGCGCAGATCCGGCCGTCGGCCGCGCGGTGGATGGCGCCGAGCGGCGACAGCCGCGAGAAGTAGCGCGCGAGCACGATGCGCTGGCGCGCGAGCAGGATCCGCGTCAGGTACGCCGCATCGCCGGCGTGGTCGAGCTTGCCCGCGTCGACGAAGCGGCGGATGTCCTCGGGCGAGAACCGCGCGATGATCCGCGCCATCCATGCCGCGTCGCGCTCGGTCATGCGCAGAAACGCCGGGTTCGGATAGAGCGGCTTCCAGCGATCGGGATCGAAGTCGCGCACCGAGAAGTACGCGAACCGCTCGTGCCCGGGCTCGACGTGTGCGCGGTCCCACGGCCGCTCGATCAGGCCGAGCGTCACGAGATCGAGGCCGATGTCGGCGAGATCGACGGTGTACGCGTGACCGAGCCGCGGCGCGAACGCGACGAGATCGACCCGGCCGCCGAACAGCTCGCTGGTGTCGAGGATGTAGTGCCTCACGTAGCCCGGCGACGAACGCGGATGCTCGGCATCGCTCGCGATCCACACGTCCATCGAGTTCTGCTCGCGCGCGTCCCAGTGACCGAGCCACGCGGCGAGCACGCTGCTGCCGCGCAGCTCGCGGCGATCCTCGTGCGGAATGATGTCGTTGGGATCGTCGGCGCGCGTACCGGCGTAGCGAAACGGCCCGAGCGGAACGCCGGCCAGCCACTTCGAGGCCTGCATGCGCGAGCTGCCGTCGGGCAGCACGGTCGTGCTCGCGAGCGTGTGGGCGAGCGCGGCCTGGTCGAACCGGGTCCGAGCGCCGGTATTGGCGATGGCGTGCAGGCCGGGCGCGAGCGTGAACTGCCGCGCGCGCACGCGGACGACCTGCTCGCACGTCGTGTTGAACCCGGCCGCGTGGTAGATCGCCGTGCCGATCACCGCGGCGGCGCTCGCGCGCTCCGGCGTGTCGAGGTCGTCGGCCTTGAGCAGATATCTCGCGCCGTCGATGTCGACGCGGAAGCCGAGGCTGCTGCCGTTGTCCTTGCCGTGATCGATCTTCCACGCGCCGGGCGCGACGCGATCGGGGTCGGGCAAGAAGTCACCCGGCGTACACCCGCCGAGCACGGATCGCTCGTCGGGGCTCGTGCGGTTGGTGAACCACGCCGAGTCGGGAACCTCGTCGAGGCTGTTGATGTTGGCCGCCTCCGCCGAGACGCTCACGCCGAGCGCGCGCGACAGCGGAGCAAACACCAGGTTGTCGACGTGGTCCCAGATGAACGGCGACTGGTAGACGGCCGGCGCGCAGGTCCGACCGGCCGGATCGGCCCGACACGGCACCGACACCGGGCGCAGATCGGTATCGAGCACGAACGGGTCGCGCAGCGCGAACGGCTGCGGCCGCGACGCGCACGCCGCGGCGGCGACGACGATCGCCGAGCGCTTCATGGCGCCGTGCTCGTGCCGACCAGCACGCGGACCGTGGCGACGTGCACGCCGTCGTCGAGCGGATCGCTGCCGGCGCCGATCACCAGCTCGATCGGATGCGCGTGCGATGCGGTCACGACCAGCGAGAAGTCGGCCGATGCGCGCAGCTCGCCGAGCGCGAAGTCATCGAGATGCGCGTCGAACGCGTTGCCGAGCGCGATCCGGAGGCGCGCGTCGAGGTAGACCCAGATCGGCCAGCGGTAGGCGAGCTGCGCCGCGGCGGCGCTGCGCCCGAGCATCCAGCCGGGGATGAATGCCGGCATGAGCTCGTCGGCCGGTGACGCGAGCTCGGTGAACGCCACGGCCTCGTGTTGCAGCGGGTCGACGAGATCGATCCCGGCGAGGATGGCGAGCACGCGGTGGTGGCCGTCGAGGTCGATCGCGCCGCGCGCGCGCAGGCCGTAGCGAACCCACACGCCGGCGCGGTCGAGCCGGAACCGCGCGTCGCCGTAGAGGCGCAGCGACGCACCGAGCGCCTGCGGATCACCGACCGCGAGCTCGGCGCGCTGGTGCGCGAGCGCGTACGCGTCGCCGTAGCCCGGTGGCGCGGCCAGCGCGCCGCGCGCGATCTGATCGGCGAGCGATGGGTCGTCGCAGCACGAGCCACCGACGAACGCGACGTGCTCGACCCCGCTCTCGGCGGCGAGCTCGAGCGCAGGCGCGAGGCGCCGCGCGTAGCCGAGACCGGCGCCGCCGCGCGCGAGGCCGAAGCGCGAGGCGACATGGGCGTCGGGCCCGAGTCCGAAGAACGCGTTGTCGATCGAGCGCGCGTAGCCGGCGCGCAGCTCGAGGCTCGCAGCGCCGCGATCGTAGGCCAGGCGATCGCGCACCTCCGCGGCGTACTGGTCCACGCCCCAGGTCGTCGCACCGACCGACGCGACGTCGTCGTCGCGCCACGTGCCGTGGACCGAGACGTCCGCCCCGACCGCCGGCCGCTCGCCACGATCGAACCGCGCGATCGGCACGACGTGGGTGCGCCCCGTGTGCGTCGCCGCGCTCGCCAGCGCACCGATCCAGCCGCTCCGCTCGGCGGTCGTCACCAGCGCGCCGAGCGGGCGGCGCAGCAGGTACTCGTCGACCGCATAGGGCGGCCACAGCAAGACGCGCGGGATCCACAGCACCCACGATCCGGCATGGGCGTCCGGGTTGCCGCGGCCGTCGTAATCCGGCTTCTCGCGCTTGGGATCGGCCAGCGCGGCGCGCGCGGCGAGCGCGACGAGCACGACGGCCATGATGTGGCGTACGACGACGATTGAGGTCGACGCTGCAAGGAGTCGGCCACGCGCAAGCTATCTGGTCGACGCGTGGGCCGCGTGGCGCGACGGCACGCGTGTGCGCGAACGCGCGGCCCGCGGCGCGCGTTGGTTGCCCGCGATCAGTTCGCGACCGTGAGGTCGAGCGTCGCGTCGTTGTCGTAGCCGGCGGTGTCGGTGCACTCCGCGAACAGCTCGAGCGTGCCGTTCGCGAACTGGCGGGTGTCGATGTAGGTCCAGAAGTCGCCGTTCGGGAACGTTCCGGTGAGCTGAGCGAGGTACGTGCCGTCGCCGGTGAGGTCGCAGCTCGCGAGCGGTGCGCGTCCCGGCGCGACCAGCACCTCGACATCGATCCAGCCCGAGACCGTCGTGCTCGCCAGCGAGGCGAACGAGACCTGCGGCCAGACCTGGTTCTGCACCGTGACCGGCACGACCGGGCTCAACCAGTAGTCGCCGCTGGCGTCGAAGCTCTGCGCGAGCAGCGTGTGGTAGCCGTTCGTCGTTTGCGTGGTGTCCCACGCGACCTGCATCGAGGTCGCGCCCGGCGGCACCGCGAGCCCGGTCGTCGCGGTCCCGTCGCTGGTCGGCACCGGGGTCCGGTACGAATCGAGATAGAAGCTGACCGTGGTCGTGCCCGGCGCGAGCGACGCGACCACCGCGGTCTGGTCCGCGACGCTGGCGCTGGTGGTCGGCGACGTGATCTGGATCTCGGCGCTGCTGGTGCGATCGTTCTGCACGATCACCGGGACCGGCGGGCTGGTGCTGAACGCCAGGCCGTCATACGCCTCCGCGGTGAGCACGTGCGGCCCGTCGGGGATGCTGGTCGTGTTCCAGCGCGCGCTCGCCGTTCCGCCGCTGCACGACAGGTTCGCCGCGAACGGCTGATTGCCGTCGACGTAGAACGTCACTTCGCCGCACCGCGCGGTGGCCGACGCGGTCACGGTCACGGCCTCGCCGTACACCGTCGCGCCCGCGCTCGGCGCGACGATCACCGCCTCGGGGTTCGCGACCGTGACCGCGACCGGCGCGCTGGTGTACAGCGTGCCGTCGCCGTCGGTGTAGCGCGCGGACAGCGTGTGCGCGCCGTCGTACGCGAGCGTGGTGTCCCAGCTGATGTCGGAGGTGACCGTGCCGGTGGTCGTGACCGCGGTCGTCGACACCGCGGTCGCGCCGTCGTACAGCGCGATCGTGCCGCCGGCCGACAGGACGTTCGCGACGGTCGCGGTGAACGGCACCGCGCCGCTCACCGTGGCGCCCGCGCCGGGTGCGGTGACCGCGAGCGCGATCCCGGAGCCGATCGCGATCGTCACCGGTGCGCTCGCGTAGGACGCTCCCTTGCCGTCGACGCAGGTCGCCGACAGCGCGTGCACGCCGTTGGCGAACGCCGCGGGCGCGAACGGGTATGCGAAGGTCTGCGGGTAATACGCGTCGGTCGCGGTGTCGTTGCCACCGCTGGTCAACGTGGCGTTGCCGAGCGTCGCACCGTCGAGCGCGATCGCGACGCTGGCGCACGGCGTGCCGGTCGCGAGCGGCCCGTGCTGCATGGCCAGCGGCACCGCGATCGAGCCGGACACCGTGGTCGGCTCGGTGATCGTGGCGCCCGCGGCGGGCGCGAGGATGACCGGCACGGGGCTCGTGACCTGGTTCTCGACCTGGACCTCGATCGGCGGGCTCTGCGCGACGTTGCCAGCGGCGTCCTGCGCCTTCGCGACGATCCCGATCCAGCTGCCGTCGGGCAACGTGTGGCTATCGAGCTGGACCGCGTAGTCGGTGCCCGTGCCGGTCGCGGCGAGCGTCCCGAGCACGCCGCCGTTGACCTGCTCGATCCACGCGGCCTGCACCGGTCCCGGGATCGAGACGTCGAACGTGACCGATCCGGTCAGGGTCGAGCCGGTCGCCGGCGCGGTGATCGCGGGCAGCGGCGTCGTCCGCCCGGCGGACGTCAGGGCGGTCCCGATGTCTGCCTCGTAGAGGCACTGATCGACGAACGCCCACGACAGCTGCACCGAGCCCGCCGCGCCCCACGCCGCGCCCCACTGGTTCTGACACCACAGGCCGTCGGCATCGAACTTCGTGCACATGATCGCGTGGCCGCCGCGCGACAGCTCGCCCGCGCCCGGCGGCTGCACCGGGTGCACGCCGTCGTAGTTGTCGAACTCGGGGAACACCGGCAGCGCGATCACGACCGGGTACGCCTGCGAGATCGCGACCTGGATCGCGGAGCTCGCGCCGGCGGCGCCGGCGCAATCGCTGGTGCTCGGCGGCGCGTCGAAGATCAGCTGGTAGGTCGCGAGCGCCTCGGTCGGGGTCGGCACCGCCGCGTGGCCGGCGAGGTCGTTGGCCGCGGCGTCGACGCCGATCGTCGGGATCGACGCCTGGTAGCTCGTGAAGCTCGGCACCGCCGCGTCGTAGGTCGCTGCCGTCACGTAGCCGTTCTCGGTGAACCCGAAGGCCTCGCCGATCTCCATCCCGCAGTCGGGACAGCCCGCCGCCGCCTGGTCGTAGATGTACATCGGCGCGAACAGCTGGGTGCCGCTGCCGGCCTGGTTGGACAGGTAGCCACCGACGCTGTAGCCGGTGCTCCATGCCGCGCACGTGCCGAGCTGCCCCTGATCGCCGACTGGCGGGTTCCACTGCGTGTGATCGGCGCTGGTGGGAGCGTCGGGGAGAGCGCGCTGGATGATGCCCGGGGCGCCCGTCCCGAGGAACGAGAACGACGCGTGGTGCGCCGGGATGTACGTGTAGCCGGTGCCGTGCTCGTGCTGCGGCGTGGGACCGCAGGCGGCGAGCAGCACGATCACGGCGCAGGGGCGGTTCATGGCCGTCCGCGAATAGCAGCCGCCATGCCCGCCGCAAGCTACGTGATCGAAACAGGCGCGCTGCCGGATCGCGCGGATGCGGTGCAGGTGCGGCCCGGGTGCGCGTGCACCGCGAAGTTACGTCGTCATGTCAGCGCGTCGGCTGGAAGTCCTTGCTCCCGGCCTGCCACAGCATGAACGCGTACTGGCCGGCGAAGTTCTTGAACGTGACGGTCTTCTCCTCGGTGAAGTGGCCGTCGTCGTAGTTGACCTTCATCAAGACGGGCTTGCCCGACGCGGTGGCCGCCTGCATCGCCGCGATGAACTTGCCCGGCTGCCACGGCGCGACGCGCGGATCGTTCCACCCCGCGACGCCCATCACCGCGGGGTAGCGCACGCCCTTCTTGACGTGCGAGACGCCGTCCATCTCGGCGAGCGCGTCGATCTCGTCGGACTTCTGCACCGTGCCGAACTCCGGCGTGTTCACCGGACCGTTCGGCGAGAACTCGGCGCGCAGCGCGTTGGCGACGCCGACGTTGACCACCGCCGCCGCGAACAGATCGGGCCGCTCGGTGATCGCGCGGCTGATCAGCACGCCGCCCGCGCTCGTGCCCGTGCCCGCGAGGTGTTGCTTGCTGGTATAGCCCTTCGCGACCAGGTACTCGGCGCACGAGATGAAGTCCTTCCAGGTGTTGGGCTTGGTCGTCTTGTAGCCGGCCTTGTACCAGGCGTCGCCCTTCTCGCTGCCGCCGCGGACGTGCGCGTATGCGACGACCACGCCGTGCAGCGCGACCGACGTCCGCACCGTGAAGAACGGCGTGTAGCTGATGCCGTACGCGCCGTAGCCCTCGAGGATCGCGCTGCTCGAGCCGTCGAGCACGAGGTCCTTGCGATGGATGATCGACAGCGGGATCATCACGCCGTCGTGGCCGGGGACCTCGACCTCGTCGGCGACCAGCTGATCGAAGCCCGGATACGTGACGTCGGTGTTGAACACGCTCTTCACCACCGTGCCGCGATCGCCGTCGACGTCGTACAGCGTGGTCGGCGCGGTCCACGACGATACCGACGCGATGCACCGGTTGCTGTGCGCGTCGGGGCAGCTGATGTCGGCCGTGCCGGTGGTCGGCAGCCTGACCTCGGACGTCTTGTTGGTCCGGAGATCGAGCTTCACGATCCGACCCGTGATGCCGTTCGAGTAGACGACGAACAGCATGCTCTTGCTCTTGGCGATGTACTGGATCGAGTCGGCGGCCTCGGGCAACACGACGGTGGCCTTGCGCCAGTCGGGATGCTTGACGCTCGTGCTGACCAGCTTGTACCTCGGCGCGCCGTCGTAGGTCACCGCGAACACGCGATCGCCCCACAACGCGAACCCGCGGACGAGATGGTCGGTGACGTCGGCGATCGCGTTCCACGTGATCGTCTTCTTGTTCAACTCCGAGGTCGGCGCCATGAACAGCCGGATCTCGGGCTGCACCGTCCCGACCGTGCCGAGCAGGTAATCGGGGTAGGTCTCGTCGATGTACGCCTGCGGGAACTCCTTCGCCGCGATGTTCAGCTCGGGGTTGCTCGCGTTGCTGAACATGTCGCGATCGCCGGCCGGATCGCTGCCCACCACGTGGACGCGCGTCTTGCGGTTCTGCTCGATGTCGAGGCTCTTGATGTCGGTGACGTTGCCGGCGTCGTACATGAACGCCTTGCTGTCCTTCATCCAGCCGATCGGTCCGTACGACGGGTACATCGTGTCCGCCAGCAGCGTGCCCCTGGCGACGTCGAGCACGCGGAGCTCGGAGAACTCGGCGCCGCCCGACGACAGCGCGAGCACGACGAGCTTGCCATCCCACGACGGCAGCGCGCTCTGGATCGTCGTCGTGACGCCGGGCTTGTAGCCCGCGGGATCGAACAGCAGCTTCTCCTTGCCGGTCCAGCCGTCGCGATAGAACAGCCGGCCGACGTTCTCGCCGCCGAGCGTCTTCTTGTAGAACACGCGGCCGTGCTCGACCACGATCGCGCTGTAGGACGCGGGCTGGAGCTTGTCGAGCTCGGTCCACTCCTTGACCAGCTGGTCGCGGCCCGGGATCTTCGCGAGCAGCGCGTCGGTGATGTCGGCGTTCGCCTTGAACCACGCCGCGACGTCCTTGTCCTTGAGCTGCTCGAGCCAGCGATACGGGTCCTTGAAGGTCTTGCCGAAATACGTGTCGGCGGCGTCGACCGTCCGGGTCGCGGGATACTTCGGCTGGGCGAACGTGGGCGCTGCCAACCCACAGAGGACACACACCATCAAGCGCTTCATGTCGGTGGTGTACCGCATCCTCTCGGCGTTTATTCCGGGTTGCCGCTGAGGAAATGCGCGGTCCCGCCCTCGAGGTCGAGGTCGCCTTCGAGGCGCTCGAGCGACGCTGGTGCGCAGGGATCGCCGTGGTCGTGCACGATGCGCCGGGTCTGGTGGTGGCGCGAGACCGTGATGATCGACTCGGGTTGATCCGTGACGATCCGCGCCGGATCGCACGTCCAGTCCGGGGTGTGCTCGGCCAGCTCCATCAGCCGTGCGATCTCCTGCGGCCGGGCCGTGCGCCAGCGCTTGCCCGTCGGGACGAACCGCTTGCCCTCGTACTCGACCGCTCCATCGGCGTACAGGGTCAGCGTGTAGACCGGGCAGCGGCCGAGGCACTCGGTCTGCTCGAGCCGCACGAACGTGTCGGGCGTGGCGGTGTGCGTGCACGCGGCCACGACGATCACGAGCAGCGCTCTCACTTGAGCTCCACGCTGACCCTGAGGCCGGCGCCGATGTCGAACGACTTCGAGCCCGACGGCTGGAACATGACCATGCCATCGGCGCCGACCCGCACGCGATGCCACATTCGCACACCGAGCTCGACCTCGGCGCCGGCGCCGAGCCGAAGATCCGGCGGCCCCGATCGCGCGACGCTGCCGCGTCCGAGCACGCTGCCGCTGAGGTACATCCACGGGCGCTGGTACTCGATGCCCAGGCCGAGGTCGCCACCGAGCTCGGTCGGCGAGCCCTCGAGCTGGCCCTGGACGAGCAATCGCCCGCGCGAATACGGGTCGAGATCGTGGAATACCCGCGCGTAGCGCATCGAGAACGTCCCGTCGCCTTGCTTGTGCAAGTAGAACCCGGTGCCGAGCACGTTGTCGTGCGGCTGCAGCTGGGCGCGGCCGTAGCTCACGCGCGGGGTCTCCATCACCTTGGCGGTGGCTTCGTCCCACGGCGGCTGCTGGGGCGCGGCCCGCTTGACCAGAAGGTCTTCGAGCTTGGTGTTTGGCCGCCAGCCGATCAGGTCGAGCCTGCCCTTGAAGTAGGCGAGCCGGAGGCTCTCCTCCGGAGAGTCCGCGCCGAACCCGCTGAACATCGCGTCGCGGAGCTGGACGATCTTCTGGTACCGGTCGTCGTAGGAGCCGGTGCGATCGCCGACGCCTCGCACCTGCCGGGTGAAGTACTCGGTGAAGCCTTCGTTCGGAAGCTTTTCGTCGCCGAACGCGGCAAAGAACGCGGGGTGCGCCGACGCGTGCAGCAGTTCGTGCACCGCGTTCCCGAACGGATCGTCGCCGAACGGCGTCAAGGTATACGTGCGGGTCGAGAAGTCGTACTTGCCGCCGAGCGCGTTCAGGTGGGCGATCTTCACCCGCCGCAGCAGCGACGCGTCGCCGTGCACGTGCATGATGAAGATCCCCTCGACCGCATTCTTCGACGCGTCGTTCAGCGGTGCGAGCGCGTCGGCGCAGTCCGGGCAGGTGCCTTCGAGAATGTTCGAGATGAAGGTGTCGACGTCCGAGTTGTCGGACGCCAGCGATACCAGGACCTCGTGTCGAGCCTCGCGGTCATCCTTGGTGGCCTTGTCGTCCCTGGTCAACGTGAAGCGATCGGTCGTGTCGATGTACGCACCGAACGCCTCGTAGATCGCTTGCCGGGCGCGCCGCGAAATGTCGAACGCCGTCTCGTAATCGCCGACCGTCCTTCGCGTCGGCGGGCTGGCGGTGTTGAACTTCGTGGCGAGCGTCCGCTCGAACGGCGCCATCAGCTCGGCGGCTTGTTCCTTGATCTGGTCCGGCGAGAGCTGGCTCCCGAGATCGACGATCGTGGGCCCGGTCGTCGGGGTCGCCGGTGTCGTCGGCCCGGGTGCGGTCGGCGCCGCCGGCTGCGGCGCGGTCGTGTGGCGCCCGAGGATCGACTCGATCTCCTCCTGCTCGCTCTTGGTCGGATAGTGCGGAACTGGTGGCCCGTCGCGGAACAGCGTCCCTGGCGCGCTCGGAGCCTGGGCGACGTGCGCGAGCTCGTGGCGGATCAGCGCATCGCCGCGCGGTGTGCCTGGCGCGAAATTGCCGGGCGGGATGAACACGTCGTGACCGAACGTGACCGCGTTCGCGTTTGCGAGCCGCGCGATTCGATCGGCGTCGCCGTCGACGTGGAGGCGAGGCTGCGCCGTCATTCGCGACGGCCCCGCACCGCGGCGTGCGACGTCGCGCGCCTGGACCTCGGCCGCACCATCATGTGCGGCGACGTGCACCGACCGCTTGGCTCGCGTCCTCATCCTCGCCGTTCGGCAACGATCCTATCTCAGATCAGCCAGTCGCCCTGGTAACGTCGGGCAGCTGGTCAACCGCACCAGCGCGCCGATCTGCCACGTCAAGCAGGTGATCGACATGCCGGCGCACGAGACCAGCAAGGAGGTCACGGTGCTCGATGCGTGTGTCGCGCCGGGCAAGACCACGACGGTGCGGGTCGCCGAGCCGGGCCTGGGCAAGTTCTGCGCGCCGCCCGGCCGCGACGGCATCGTGGTCGACACCAACGCGGCGGCGCCGATCGTGTTCGAGCGCGACGGCAGCATCACCAGCATGGCGCCGGCCGAGGCCGAGCCCGAGTGCATCAGCCTCGACATCGAGCAGAACTCGAACTGTCCCAAGGTGATGGTCAGGCCTACTTCGACGTCAACTGCCTCGACCCCGGCACGATGGTTAGCGTGTGGCTCCGGGCTGCTGGATCACACCGGGCGGTTGCCCTGCTTGCGCGCGGGGCGCGGCGTGACGCGCTGCTTGATCGTGCGGCCGAGCGAGAGCGCCGCGATGATGGTCTCGCGCGTGCGGCGCGGATCGATGATGTCGTCGAAGAAGTCCCAGCGCAGATTGGTCGCGGTGCGCAGCGGATCGACGTACTCGGCGAAGTACTCGCGCTTCTTCGCGTCCGCGAGCTCGGCGCGCTCGTCGGGCGGCAGCTCCTTGAGCTTGCGGTCGTGCATGATCGCGACCGCGCCGTCTGCGCCCATCGGCGCGTACTCGCCGGTCGGCCACACGTAGACGAAATCGGCGGCCTGCGGCTTCGCGCAGAAGATCGGCAGCGTGCCGCCGTACGCCTTGCGCAGCAGGATGCACACGCGCGGGACGGTCGCGCAGTTGGTCGTGTGCAGGAGCTTGGTGGCGTGGCGGATCACGCCGCGGCGTTCCCACTCGTCGCCGACCGTGATCGCGGGCGTGTCGACCAGGTAGACCAGCGCCAGGTTGAAGCAGTCGCAGAACGTGATGAAGCGCGCGACCTTGTCGCACGAGTCCGGCTCGAGGCAGCCGGCGAGGTACGCCGGATTGCCCGCGTAGATCCCGACCGGATGGCCGTCGAATCGCGCGAACCCGACGACCGCGCTCTTGGCCCACCCGGCCATCACCTCGAGAAACGCGCGATCGTCGACGATCGCTTCGATCACGCCATGGACGTCGTAGGTGCGGCGCGGATCGGCGGGCAAGGCATCGAGCAGCGCCTCCTCGCGGCGCCGCGGATCGTCGGCCGGCGCGACGTACGGCGCGGCGTCGTCGCAATTCGCCGGCAGGTACGACAGCACGTGCTTGGCGATCGCGATCGCGTGCGCGTCGTCCTCCGCGACGAAGTGACAGCTGCCGCTGTACTTCATGTGGTACTCGGCGCTGCCGATCTCGCTGAGGTCCTCGCCGGTCAGCGCCGCGGTCGCGCGCGGGCCGCCGAGCCACATGTTCGTGCCCGGCGTCCTGGTCATGATCACGAAGTCGGTGAGCAGCGGCGAGTACGCCTGGCCTGCGGCGCAGCCGCCCATGATGACCGAGATCTGCGGGATGACGCCCGAGTAGTTGCTCTGCAGCCAGAACGTCTCGTAGTACGCGCGCAGGCAGGGCGCGGCCTCGTGCAGCCGCGCGCCCGAGCTATCGAGGAAGCCGACGACCGGTACCCGCGCGGCGGCCGCGAGCTTGAGCACGTTCGCGATCTTGGTCTGGTGGCCCTCGCCGCTCGAGCCGGCGAGCACGGTGTAGTCGGTGGCGTACGCGCACGCGCGCCGGCCGGCGACCAGCCCGAAGCCGCACACCACGCCATCGGCCGGGGTCGCGTAGTCCTCCATCCCGGTGCCGCGGATCTGACTCTCGCCGAACATGCCGTGCTCGACGAACGTGCCGGGATCGAAGAACGCCGCGATCCGCTCGCGCGCGGTCATGCAACCGCGGGCGCGCTGCTTCGCGAGCAGCTTCTCCGAGCCGGGCTTCACGATCTCGGCGCGGCGCGCGAGGACCTTGTCGAGCCGCGGGCGCATCGGCTCGATGTAGCTGCGAAACCGCCAGCGCTTGTCGTCGTCGCTCATCTCAGCCCCAGCGCCGAGGTCACCCGGCGCGCCTCCTCGACGAGCTCGGCCGGCACGTCGAGCTCGAGCCGGAGCATCGCGGTCGCCATCGCCTTGCCGGTCTGATCGAAGCGCAGCGTCTTCGTCGCGCCGCCGCCGAGCGCGCCGCGCAGCACGAAGTTGATGCTGTCGAGGTTGTCCAGCGGATACGCCTCGATCGCGCCCTGCACCATCGCGCCGAAATGTGCGCGCACGCGCTCGATCGTGAGCGCGCGCACGAGGTGCTCGTGGATCCGGCGGCTCTTCGCCATCACGCCGACGTTGCACACGTCGCCCTTGTCACCCGAGCGCGCGAACGCGAGCTCGTGCAGCGTCACCTTCATCAGCCGACCTCCAGGATCTCGCCGGTCACCGGCACCGCCTCGCGCGGCACCAGCGATGGCCACAGCGCCACGACGGGGCGCACCTTGAGCGGCACGCCGAAGCACGAGCCGAGCGGCCCGCTGTTCCACAGGTGCGTCACCTCGCGGCGGATCGCGTCGGCCTCGTCGGCGGTGCGCGTCCGGCCGGCGACCCGGATGCCGACCTCGTTGAAGTCGCGGTCGACCCGTGGCGCGAGCTCGCCGTGCAGCATGTCGACGCCGACCAGGTCCACCCGCAGCTCGCGGCACTGCACGCCGCAGATCGCGAGCCGCTCCTTGACCCAGCGCGCCGCCCACTCCGCCTTGGCGAGCGCGTCGGGCCACGGGAAGAACGCGAGGCCCTCGCCGATGAAGCCGTCGCGGTAGCCGAAGCACACCTTGAGCGTGCTCGGCCGCGGCTTGCCCTTCATCCCGGTGACGCGTACGCGACCGGGGCCGTCGGCGGCGAGGCGCAGCGCGGTGAAGTCGGCGACCCCGTCGGGCATGAGGTAGCTCGCCGGATCGTGGACCTCGTAGATCAGGTGCTCCTTCACCGTCCACTCGTCGAGCACACCGCCCGAGCCCGGCGGCTTCTCGATCACGGCGTCGCCGTTCTGCCACACCTCGGCGATCGGGAAGCCCATCGCCCACGGCCGCTCGCTGATCTTCCACAGGTTCGACATGCCGCCGGTCACGCAGCCGGCGCACTCGATGATGTGGCCGACCGTGATCGCGGCGCCGACCCGATCGACGTCGCCGTAGTCCCAGCCGAGCTCGTGCATCACCGGCCCGACGTACAGCGCGTTGTCGGAGGCGCGCCCGGTGATCACGACGTCGGCGCCACCCGCGAGGTGCTCGCGGATGACGTCGGCGCCGATGTACGCGTTGGCAGCGACCAGCCGGTCGCGGATCGCGCCGAGATCGTCCTCGCCGGTGTCGAGGTTCTGGAACTTCCAGCCCTGCGCGCGCAGCGCGTCGACCTTGCCGAGGATGTCGTCGCCCTCGACCACGCCGATCTTGAGCGTGCCGATGTCGAGCGAGCTGGCCACCCTGCCGACCTCGAGCGCCGCCTGGCGCGGGTTCGCGCCGCCGGCGTTGGTGACGAGCCGGACGCCGCGCGCGCGCGCGAGCGGCAGCAGGCGCTGCATCCACGGCACGATGTCGGGGATGTAGCCCGCTTTCGGATCCTTGGCCTTGGTGCGGTTGAGGATCGCCATGGTCAGCTCGGCGAGGTGATCGAAGCCGACATACTGGACGTCGCCCTTCTCGATCAGCTCGACCGCGGGCTCGAGCATGTCGCCCCAGAACGCCGAACCCGATGCGATGCGCACGCTGTGCATGCAGCCTCCTAGTGCGAACGCGGCAGGCCGAGCCCGTGCTCGGCGATGTGGTTGAGGATGAGCTCGCGCGACACCGGCGCGGTGCGAAACAGCCGGACCAGCGGCCACAGCGTGATGAGATCGACCTCGGCGGTGAAGCCGGCGCCGCCGTGGACCTGGATCGCGCGATCGACCGCCGCGATGCCGGCCTCGGCGGCGGCGAGCTTGGCCATGTTCGCGAGCATCGCCGCGTCGTCGCCGGCGTCGAACCGCGCGGCCGCGTGGTGCGCCATCAGCGCGGCGAGCTCGAGGTCGGTCGCGACCTCGGCGAGCGGGTGCGCGATGCTCTGGTACGCGCCGATCGGACCGCGGAACACCGCGCGCTCCTTCGCGTACGCGACCGCCTTGGCCAGCGCGTAGCGCCCGAGGCCGCAGGCCAGTGCGGCGACGGTCACGCGCTCGGGATTGAGCGCGTCGAACATGATGCGGCCGCCCGCGCCTTCGTCGCCGAGCCGCGCCTCGACGGGGACGCGGACGTCGTCGAGGAACACCTCGAACTGCTGCTCCGGCGCGACCATGCGGATGTCCATCGCGCGCAGCTCGATGCCGGGCGCCTTCGCCGGGACGAGGAGCAGCGACAGCCGCGCGCGCGCGTCCTCGCCGTCGCCGGTGCGCGCGACGACCAGCACGTGATCGGCGTCGCTGGCGCCGGTGATGAACACCTTCTGACCGCGCAGCACGTAGCTCGCGCCGTCGCGCCGCGCCGTGGTGCGCAGCGCGAAGCTGTTGCTGCCCGCGTCGGGCTCGGTGAGCGCGAAGCAGAACTTCTCGCTGCCGTCGGCGAGCCGCGGCAGGTAGCGGCGCTTCTGCGCCTCGCTGCCGTGGCGCGCGATCGGGAGCGCGGCCATCGCGGTCGACACGACGAGGAACAGCGTCGGCACGCCGCAGCTGGCGAGCTCCTCGACCGCGACGCACAGCCGCGCCAGGCTGGGACCGCTGCCGCCGTACGCCTCCGGCACGGTGACGCCGAGCACGCCGGCCTCGCCGAGCGCGCGCCACATCGCGTCGACGTGGCGGCCGGCGTGGGCGCACTCGAGCCAGTAGCGCCGGTCGTAGCGCGCCGCGAGCTTGCGGACGAGTGCGCGGATCGGCTCGGCCTCGGCGTCCATCGCGACAGCCTACGCCACGCCGGGCGGAGGATCGGCGCGTATATCGCGCTCAGTTGGCTCTACCGACCTCGCTGCTCGAGCTGCCGGTCCACACCGGGTTGTTGTTGAGCTTGGTGATGTCCTGGCACGGCAGCCAGAACGCGGCGAACGACGGATCGCTCGCGTTGCCGAGATCGAGCGCGGTGATCCAGATCTGGGCCTGGTTGCCCATCGGCATCACCGCGCCGTACGGGCGCACCGAGGCGAACGCGAGCCAGGCGAGCTGGCCCGACGCCGGCGACCAGGTCGGCATGGTGTCGAACAGGTTGGCGCCCGGTCCCATCGCGACGCGATGGCTCGCCGCGGCGAGGATCGTCGGCGCGCCGCCGGTCGCGGCCACGAGGCGGAGCTCGGCCGTCATCGCGGCGTGCGACGAGCTGGTCGCGTGGACGTACGCGAGGTAACGCCCGTCGGGAGACCACCGCGGAAAGTAGTCGTTCTCGTTTCCGGTCGCCGCGACCACGATCTGCGGCGCGCCGAACGTGGCGCCATCGAACGGCAACACCGCGATGCTCGCGCCGTTCACGTCCTTGTCGGTGGGCGGCATCTTGGTCAGCGCGACCGCGACCGCGCTGCCGTCGGGCGACCAGTCGGGGTGGGTCGCGAACGTCATCGGCGGCAGCATGACGGCGCCGGTCGGCGAGCCGAGCCCCGCGCCGGTCCGGGCGTCGCGCAGCGCGAGCGCGCCGTCGTGCGCGACCACGACGACGCTGCCGTCCGGCGAGTAGCTGGTCCAGCCGCCCGGGACGTTCTGGCTCGCGTCGATGATCGACGCGAGGCTGCCGAGCTGGATGGTCTGCAGCATCGGGTTGTTCTCGTCGGCGTAGCCCATCGCGAGCTGGCTGGCGTCGCGCGACACCGCGTGGCAGCCGACGCAGGTCGCATCGCCCGGGTAGAGCTTGCCGGCCGACGGCGCCGCGAGCGCGCCGCGCATGATGCCGCTCTGCGCCGACGACCAGTAGTAGAGCGCGCCGCCCGGCTGGTCGGGCGAGAACTGCAGCGTCGCGGGCGCGCCCGCGTAGATCGTTCCGAGCATCTGCGAGTCGGTGGCCTCGATCGACAGCTCGACCGGATCGGCGATGCCCGAGGCGCCGATCAGCGACCACACCGCGCCATCGGCCGACCACCGCGGCGCGCCGGTGTAGACCACGAGGTGGAGCACGTCGCTGTCGAGCGCGATGCGGAACGAGTCGTTCGCCATGCCGGGCGCGTACTGGACGAGCGTGGACACGACCCCCTGCGGGAACATCGTGCCGTCGACCGGGTAGAGCACGCTCGGCGCGTGCATCGCATCGCCGGTGATCGGCTGGACCCCGGCCGGGAACAGCGTCTCGGGATCGCCGGGCGGCGGAAAGGTCGCGTCGACGATCGTGGCGGTGACGACCACGGTGAGCGCGGCGCTCGCGCTCTGGCCCTGCGTCGCGGCGGTGACCGTGACGCGACCGCCGGCCGCGCCGGTCGCGGTGTAGACGCCGTCGGCGATCGAGCCGGGCGCCGGATCGTCGACGCTCCACGTCACGAACGCGGTGATGTCGCGCGCGCTGCCGTCGGAGAACTGCCCGGTCGCGGTGAACGTCACGCTCTGCGCCGGCGCGTCGAGGCCGTCGATCGCGAGCGAGCTCTGGCCCGGCGCGATCGACAGCGCGACCAGACCGGCGAGCCGGTCGTCGAGCTGCACGTCCTGCGTGCAGCCGACCGCGACGGCGGCGGCGAGCATCCAGCGGATCACGGCGCGGCCACGCGCGCGGCCTGATCGACGTACGTGCCGCTCGGAAAGCGATGCAGGTAGTCGGCGGCGGCGCGGCGCGCGTCGCCGGTGCGACCGGCCTTGCGCAGGATCTCGATGCGCAGCCAGCAGGCGTCCTCGAGGTTGGCCGCATCGGGGAAGCGGCGCACCAGCTCGTCGAGCTCGCGCAGCGCGTCGTCGGGATGGGCCGCGGCATGCATGTCGGCCAGATCGTACAACGCGAGCGCGGCCCACACGCCGCGATCGCTCGCGAGCGCGCGATAGAGCCGCTCCGCCTTGCGCGGATCGCTCGGGCGCAGCCGCTGCGCCTCGTTGAACATGGCCTGCGGTGACATCGCGGGGTGCGTGGCGGGAGGCTTGGCCGGCGGCACCGCCGGCACGGGCTCCGGCGGCGGCGCGGCCGGCGGCAGCGGCGCGGGCGGCGGCGGCGGCGCGGGCGGCGGTGGCGGCGGCGGTACCGCGACCACCGGCCACGACTCGCCGGCCGCGACGTACGCGATGCCCGACGGGCCGGTCACCTTCACCTTGCCGCGCGTCACGTCGACCCGGACCGCGGGATCGCGGCGGACGGTGAACCGCGTGCCGACCACCTCGACCGTCACGTCGCCCGCGATCACGCGAAACGGCGCGCGATGACCGCGCGGCGCGACGTCGCAGTCGACCGAGCCCCGCGCGAGCGCGAGGCTGACCCCGCCGTCCTCGGCCTGGCTGACCTCGACGCTGGTGTCGGAGCCGGCGTCGATCACCGCGTCGCCGACCGTGAACCGCGACGAGCCGCCGACCGGCGTGACCACGAGCGACGGCGAGGACGGCGGCGGCGCCACCGGGTGATCGCCGCGCACGGCGACGATCGCGACGATCGCGGCCGCGAGCGCGCCCGCGACGCCGAGCGCGAGCGGCCATCGCCGCGGCCGGGCGACCGCGGCCTCGGCACGATCGGCGGCGCGCATCGCGGCGAGCTGCGCGAACACCGCGTCCTCGACCCGCGCGCGGCGCGCGTCGCTCGTCGGCACGTCGACCTCGAGCCGCCTCACGCCTCGCCCTCCTCGCGCACCAGCTCGCCGAGGATCGGATCGGCCGCGACGCGCGCGTGCAGGCGGCGGCGCGCCCGCCAGATCCGCAGCTTCGCGGTGACCGCGGTGGTGCCGATCAGCTGCGCGACCTCCGCGATGCTGCGCCCGTCGATCGCATAGAGCGCGAACGCGA
Organism: Kofleriaceae bacterium; assembly: GCA_035516595.1. Lineage (GTDB taxonomy): Bacteria > Myxococcota_A > Polyangia > Haliangiales > Haliangiaceae > JABFXX01. Next base: position 75,382 of record DATJAE010000042.1, read on the forward strand.
CGCGCGCCTCGGTCGGCAGCTCGGCGAGCGCGGCATAGAGCCGGCGCAGCCCCTCGCGGGCGTGCGCGCGCTCCTCGATCGCGCCGCCGCCGGCGTCGACCTCACCGACCACGTCGAGCGAGATCGCCGGGCGCCGCGCGCGGATGTACGCGAACACCACGCGCACCGCGATCCGATCGATCCACGTCGATAGCCGGGCCTCGCCGCGAAACCGCGCGAGGCCGCGAAACACCGCGACGAACGTCTCCTGCACCAGGTCGTCACAGTCGCGGTTCGAGCCGAGGATGCGGTAGACCGTGGCGTGCACGCGATCGTACTCGCGCCGGAACAGCGCGCGCTGCGCCGCGACGTCGCCGGCGACGCACGACGCGACCAGCTCCTCGTCGGAGCGTGGCTCCGGCCGGTCGACGATCGAGAGCGGCACGGCTCCTAGTGTCGCCCGGCCGGCCGCCGGTTACAGCAGGCGCAGCGTGAGCACGACCGCGACCTCGAGCTGAGCCCGCGGAATCAGCAGGATTTCGCTGGCATCGACGTCGTAGCGCTGGCGCTGCACGAGGTAGTCGGCGACCGCACTGACGCCGACGTCGACGGTGGGGTCGAGCGCGTACTCGAGCGCCGCGCCGGCGCGCACCGCCGGATCGTAGCTGGTCTCGGCCACACCCGTGCCGGCGGCGATCGTGCCGCGCAGCGTGATCACGTGGAGCGCGCCGCCCGCCATCGCGACCACGCGCAGGCGATCGACGCCGAGCGCGATCGGCAGGCGCGCGACCAACCCGACCGCCTCGTCGCTCGCGGTGCCGGCGAACGTTCCGGCGGTGCGCTCGTGGCTGGGCGTGTACTGACCGGTGAGCGCGAGCCCGAGCGCGTCGGGCCGCCAGATCGCCGCGGCGTTGCCGTCGAACGCGACGCTCGCGGCCGGCGCGCCGGCGCGCGTCCCCGCACCGAGCGCGAGCGCCAGCGCCCCGCGCATCGGCGCCGGCGCGACGACCGCGGCAGCCGCGGCGCGCAACGCGGGCGCCTGATCGGCGCGCGGCGGCGGCAGGTCGGTGTCGGGCGTGACGCGCAGCGCGCGCAGCATCGTGCG
>DATJAE010000043.1:0-8709 GCA_035516595.1 Kofleriaceae bacterium
GCCGCGTCTGCGCGTAGACGTCCCCCTTGCCGACGGTCTGGCCGCGATCGAGGGGCGCGGTGCCGGCGACCGCGATCCACGGCCCGACCCGCACGGCGCGCGAGATCCCGATCTCGGCCTCGTACGGCGAGCCCGACGACACGAGCTGGCGGGTCATGCGCGGAAGTCGTCCTTCCACGCGCGGATCGCGCCGAGCACGCTCACCGGATCGCCGGCCGCGCCGCGCATGCGCGCCGCCGCGATGATCTTCGGCTGGGTCACGCGCAGGAACGGGTTGGTCGCGAGCTCGTCCGCGATGGTCGACGGCGTGGTGCGCGCGGGCAGGCCGGCGAGGCGCGCGGCGATCGCGGCGTTGTCGGGCTCGACCGCGGCGGCGAACTTGAGGTTCGCGGCGGTGTACTCGTGGCCGAAGTAGACGCGGGTCTCGGGCGGCAGCGCGGCGAGCCGCGCGAGCGAGGCGTGCATCATCGCGGCGGTGCCCTCGAACAGCCGGCCGCAGCCCGCGCCGAACATGGTGTCGCCGGTGAACACCGCGCCTTCGATCACGTAGCTGATCGCGCCGAGCGTGTGGCCCGGGTTGTGGATGATCGAGGCGCGCAGCTCGCCGAGCGCGACGGTGTCGCCGTCCTCGACGAGCTTGGTGACGCGCGGCGAGCGCTCGCGGTCGTGCGAGTGCGCGACGATCTCGACGCCCGGGTTGGCATCGGCGAGCCCGCCCACGCCGCCGACGTGATCGGAGTGGTGGTGGGTGAGCCAGATCGCGGCGAGCTTGACCTTCTCGCGCGCCAGCGCGGCGAGCACCGGATCGGCTTCACCTGGATCGACCACCGCCGCCCGCGAGCCCTCGATCACCAGGTACGCGTAGTTATCTTTCAGGCAAGGTTCGGCAGTGACACGCACGGCCGAAACGTACCGTATCCTCGGTGGTGATGGCAGCTGCCGAGCCAGAAGCCACGATCGGCCGCTATCGGATCGAGCGGGTGATCGGCGAGGGCGGCATGGGCGTGGTGTACGCGGCGTTCGATCCGGGGCTCGAGCGCCGCATCGCGCTCAAGGTCCTGCGCGCCAGCGACGGCGACCACGACGCGCGCGCGCGGCTGGTGCGCGAGGGCCGCGCGATGGCCAAGCTCGCGCACCCGAACGTCGTGACGGTGCACGAGGTCGGCACGGCCGGCGATCGCGATTTCGTCGCGATGGAGCTGATCGAGGGCGAGACGCTCGATCTGTGGCTCGGCGCGGCCACGCGCTCCAAGCGCGAGATCCTCGACGCGTTCGTCGCCGCCGGGCGCGGGCTCGCGGCGGCGCACGCCGCGGGCCTGGTGCACCGCGACTTCAAGCCGCACAACGTGCTGCGCAGCCGGACCGGGCGCGTGCTGGTCACCGACTTCGGGCTGGCGCGCGGCGTCGAGGCGATGCGCGCCGATCCGATGGCGGTCACGCTGCCGCCGACCGCGCTGTGCGATCTGCCGGAGCCGCCCGCCGGGCTGTCGAACCTGACCGCGACCGGGATCGTGCTCGGCACGCCGGCGTACATGGCACCCGAGCAGTGGCTCGGCGGCAAGATCGGGCCGGCCAGCGATCAGTTCGCGTTCTGCGTCGCGCTGTGGGAGGCGCTGGTCGGCGCGCGGCCGTTCCGCGGCACGACCGCCGAGGAGCTGCGCGCCGAGGTCGCGCTCGGGCCGGCGGGGCTCGACGCGTCGAAGCTGCCGCGCCGGCTGCGCGCGGTGCTGCGCCGCGGGCTCGAGCCCCGGCCCGGCGATCGCTGGCCGAGCATGGACGAGCTGCTCGATCGGATCCGCCACCGCGAGCTGCCGGCGAGCGTGCTCGCGGTCGCCGGCACGGTGATCGTCGCGGGCGGCGCGGCGGCGTGGCTGGCGATGCGCGGCGCGCCGGCGGTCGCGCTGCCGCCGTGCGAGGCGCCCGAGCGGTCGCCGGCGATGCTGTGGCCGGCCGGCGTGGCGTCGGCGCTCGACGCCGAGGGCAAGCACGGGCTCGGCGGCGTGCTGAGCGGCGAGCTCGCGCGGTGGAACGCGCAGCGCGACGCCGCCTGCCGCGCGCCGGACCACCGGCCGCAGCTCGCGTGCCTCGATCTGGTGCTCGCACACCTCGAGCTCGCAGATCGCGCCGCGCTCGCCGCGCCCGCCACGGTCGCGCCCGACGCGCTGTACGACCTGCTGATCGACCCGGCGCAGTGCGCGAGCCACGACCCGCCGCGGCTCACGCTGCCGCTCGGCGACGACGCCGTGCCCGCGCTCGCGGCGGTGGTCGAGGCGCGCAGCCACTACGGCGAGGCACCCGACCTCGCGGCGCGCGCCAAGCAGCTGGTCGATCGCGCGAGCGATCCGTGCACGCGCGCGTCCGCCGGGCTGGCCGAGGCGATCGCGACGCGCGCGCCCGAGCGGCATCGCGAGGCGATCGGCGACGCCGAGGTCGCGGCCGAGCGCTGCGGCGACGAGCACCTCGCGGCGCTGGTCGCGCTCGAGGCGGCCGAGTTCGAGCTCTGGCAGCCGGGGCGCAGCCCGCTGGCCGAGCCGGCGCGCGAGCACGCCGAGGCGATGGTCGGGCACGACCCCGAGGCCGATCTCGCGGCCGCGCTCCAGGTGGTCGAGGCCCAGGCCCTGGCCGAGCGCGGCGAGCTCGATCAGGCGCAGGCGCTGATCGCGCGGGCGATCACCGGGTTCGCGGTGCGCGATCGCGTGCGCGCGCAGGTCCGGGCGGTGCTCGCCGGCGCGCAGCTGCGGGTCGCGCGCGGCTGGCCCGACGACTGGCGCGCCAACCAGGCCGACGTGGCGGCATGGCGGCCCAAGGCGCTCGCGATCCACGACGCCGCGCTGGTCGGCGAGCTCGATCGGTTCGCCGCGCTGTCGCGGGTGTTCCTCGGCGATCTGCCGGGCGGCCACGCCGAGCTCGAGCGGGTGTGGCACGACACCATGCCGCCGCCCGCGCCGGGCGATCCGCAGGTCGAGGGCGACGTGGTCGACGCCGCCGGTCATGCGCTCGCCGGCGCGAAGATCTACACGGCGCCGAGCGTGCTCACCGACTCGCTCGGCCCGCTCGACATCGCCGAGGACTGCCTGCCGCGCGAAGCGACGAGCGACGCGCGCGGTCACTTCGTGCTCGCCGGCGCGCCGAACCAGGGCGCGGTGGTCGCGATCGCCGGCGATCGCCGCTCGCTGCCGGTGCTGGTCGCGCCGCATGTCCGGCTCGTGGTCGGCGCGACCCGCACGATCAGCGGCGCGATCGCGCTCGGCGCGGTGCCGTCCACCAGCGTGATGGTCGGGGTCACGCTGCCCGGCGCGCCGATGCCGTACCTCGTGATGGCGCCGGTCGATCCCGACGGCGCGTTCCACGTCGCCGGCGTGCCGACCACGCCGGTGATCGTGCGCGTGCTGGTCGGGCTGTCCGAGGGGCGCAACCGCGGCGCCGCGCTCGCGACCCTTCCGGCCGGCACCGCGCCGGTGACCGGCGTGACCATCGCGCTGCCCGCGACCGGGCGGATCGCCTACGTCGTGGTGCGCAGCTCGGTCGCGGCGGTGCTCGACGACGCCCAGGTCGCGCTGCTGCGCGGTCACGCGAACGTCACCAAGCTCGCCGCGGGCATGCTGCGGCCGCCGCTGGCGACCCGGCGCGCGGTCACGCCGACCCGCGACGTCGATCCCGACGTCGCGCGCGTGTTGCGGCCCGGCGATCTGGTCGCGAAGTTCGAGGACGTGCCCGACGGCGAGCTCAGCGCGTGCGCGGTCGCGGTGCCCGGCACGGTCGGCCCCAACCCGGAGCCGTTCTTCCGCTCGCACGCCGCCGAGATCGAGGTGCGCTGCAAGCCGCTCGCCGCCGACGTTCGCGTGATGGTGGTCGAGACGCCGCCTCAGAAGCGCTTCGAGTAGCCGGTTCATCCGGCGCGATCGACCGTTGGTCGCGCGCGGGCTTTTCCACCCGCGATCCCGGCTATATGGTGGCGCGCATGACGATGACCGCGATGGTGTTGCGCGAGCACGGCGGGCCCGAGGTGCTCCGGCTCGAGCAGATCGGCGTGCCCGAGCCGGGGCCGGGCGAGGTCCGGGTGCGGGTGCGCGCGGTCGCGCTCAACCACCTCGACATCTGGGTGCGGCGGGGCGGCCCGGCGTTCAAGCTGCACTACCCGCACCGGCTGGGCTCCGACATCGTCGGCACGATCGACGCGGTCGGCCCGGGCGTGGCGGCCGATGTCGGTGCGAAGGTGATCGTCCAGCCCGGGGTGTCGTGCGGCACGTGCGCGGCCTGCCTGTCGGGGCGCGACAACCTGTGCCGGTTCTACAAGATCCTCGGCGAGAACACCCAGGGCGGCTACGCCGAGTACGTGGTCGTGCCGCGGGTCAACCTCGCGCCGTATCCCGAGCGGCTCGACTTCCCGCAGGCCGCCGCGACGATCCTGACGTTCCTCACCGCGTGGCAGATGGTCGTGCACAAGGGCCAGACCCGGCCGGGCGACGTCGTGCTGGTGCACGGCGCCGGCTCGGGCATCGGCGTCGCGGCGATCCAGATCGCGAAGCTGTACGGCGCGCGGGTGATCGCGACCGCGAGCACCGCCGACAAGCTCGAGCGCGCGCGCCGGCTCGGCGCCGACGTCGCGATCGACTACACCCAGCAGGACTTCGTCGCCGAGTGCAAGGCGCTGACCGACAAGCGCGGCGTCGACACCGTGATCGAGCACGTCGGCGGCGAGGTGTTCGCGGCGAGCGTGCGCGCGGTGCGCGCGGGCGGCCGGGTCGTGACCTGCGGCGCGACCGCCGGGTTCTCGCCGGCGATCGATCTGCGCCACATCTTCTTCCGCCAGGTCGAGGTGCTGGGCTCGACGATGGGCAGCAAGGCCGACCTGCTCGCGGTGCAGGCGCACGTCGCGGCGGGCCGGCTCCAGCCGGTCGTGCACGCGGTGCTGCCGCTCGCGCGCGCGGCCGACGCGCATCGCATGCTCGAGGGCCGCGAGGTGTTCGGCAAGCTGGTGCTCGAGCCATGACCGCGATGCTCGAGCTGCGCGGCCTCGGCAAGGACTACGGCGCGCGCACGGCGGTCAAGGCGGTCGAGCTCGACGTCGTGCGCGGCGAGATCCTCGGCCTGCTCGGGCCCAACGGCGCGGGCAAGACCACGACGATCTCGATGGCATGCGGCGTGGTCACGCCGAGCCGCGGCGAGGTCGCGATCGGCGGCACCTCGCTGCGCCGCGATCCGCGCGCGGCCAAGCGCAAGCTCGGCCTCGTGCCGCAGGACCTCGCGCTGTTCGACGAGCTGCCGGCCGATCAGAACCTCAGCTACTTCGGCGCGCTGTACGGCCTGCGCGGCCGCGTGCTCGCCGATCGCATGGCCTGGGCGCTCGGCGTGGTCGGGCTCGCCGATCGCGCGCGCGACGTCGTGCGCACCTACTCCGGCGGCATGAAGCGCCGGCTCAACATCGCGGCGGGCCTGCTGCACGAGCCCGAGCTGCTGATCCTCGACGAGCCGACGGTCGGGGTCGATCCGCAGAGCCGCAACCACATCTTCGAGACCGTGCGCGAGCTGCACCGCGGCGGGATGACCGTGATCTACACCAGCCACTACATGGAGGAGGTCGAGGCGCTGTGCGACCGCGTCGCGATCATGGACGGCGGCGCGATCGTCGCGCTCGGCACGATCGCCGAGCTGATCTCGGCGTACGCCGGTGAGGGCGTCGAGCTCGAGCTCGCGGGCGCGATCGACGCCGCCGCGGCGGCCGCCGCCGCGCACGGCGCGGTCACCCGTGAAGGCGGCGTGCTCCACGTCGTGCCGCGCGGCGCGCTCGCGCCGGTGATCGCGGCGATCGAGGGGGCGGGCGCGACGATCGCGCGCATCGCGTCGCGCCAGGCCAACCTCGAGACCGCGTTCCTCGCGCTCACCGGCCGCGCGCTACGCGATCGCGAGGCCGCATGATCGGCGCCACGATCAGGAAGGACGTGTGGCTGCTGCTGCGCGATCGCGGCCGGCTGCTCAGCCTGTTCGCGCTGCCGATCGTGTTCATCGTGGTGTTCGGCTCGATGTTCAACTTCGGGCCGAGCAAGGGCAAGCCGCGCCCGATCCCGATCTGGCACGCGCAGGGCGACGCGCGCGGCGAGGCGATCGAGCGCGCGCTCGCCGCGACGCCGGGGTTCGCGCCCGAGCCGCGGCCGAGCGCCGACGACGTGCGCCATGCGGTCGCGGACAACGATCGGATCGCCGGGCTGGTCGTGCCCGCGTCTGGACCGGTCGAGCTGGTGATCGATCTCGCCGCGCCGATCCAGGTCAACGGCCCGATCCAGGGCGCGCTGACCGGCGTGGTGATGAAGGCGCAGGCGCCGGTACCGCTCGACCAGCTGCCGCCGCTGGTCGTCGCGAAGTCGCCGCCCGGCGTGGCCAAGCCGCTCGACCAGATCTCGAGCTTCCAGGTCACCGTACCCGGCAACGCCGTGCTGTTCGCGTTCTTCATCTCGATGACGGTCGCGATGTCGTTCGCGAGCGAGCGCACCACCGGCACGTGGCGGCGCCTGCTCGCCGCGCCGGTGCCGCGCTGGAAGGCGCTGATCGGCAAGCTCGTGCCGTACTACCTGATCGGCTGCATCCAGCTCGCGCTGCTGTTCGGGCTCGGCGTGCTCGCGTTCGGCATGAAGGTCGCGGGCAGCCCGCTCGCGCTGTGCGCGCTGTCGGGCGCGGTCGTGCTGTGCGCGGTGAGCTTCGGCCTGCTCGCCGCCTCGTTCGGCTGGACCGAGAAGCAGATCGGCTCGATCGTGCCGGTGATCATCCTGGTGATGGGCCTGCTCGGCGGCTGCATGTTCCCGCGCCTCATCATGCCGCCGTTCATGCAGCAGCTCGGCCACGCGGTGCCGCAGTCGTGGGCGCTCGACGGCTACTACGACGTGCTGGTCCGCCAGAGCACGACGCTCGCCGACATCGCACCGTCGATCGGCGCCTTGCTCGCGTTCTCGGCCGGCTTCGCGCTGCTCGGGCTGTGGCGGTTCAACTTCGAGAAGTGAGCTCGGCCAGGAGCTCGTCCGCGGTCGCGCGGACCGAGCCGGGCGGCAGCGCGAGGTCGTCGCCGGCGAGCGCGGCCCAGGTGGGCGCGTCGGCCGCCGGGATCGCGGCGAGCCGGAAGCTGTCGGCGGTGCCGGCGAGCAGGCGCTCGAGCCGCGCCGCGCCGGGCTCGGCGTCGCGCCGGCGAAACGTCGTGACCGAGCCGTCGCGCTCGCGCACGTAGATCGTGGTCGCGCGCGCGGCGGCGTGGATGCACGCGAGCTCCCAGCACGTGAACACCGCGCTGCGGCTCGCGATCGGTGCGCGCAGGTCGGCGAGCGCGCGATCGATCACCGCGCGCGCGAAGTGGCGGCGCGCGTCGGCGCGGGCGAGCAGCTCGTCGCGCACGCCGCCGGCGATCGCGGCGATCGCGGCGTCGGGCAGCGCGCCGCGCCGGCGCTCGACGTGGCGCGCGAGCACGAGCAGCGTCGCGGGCGAGCCCGCCGCGATCGCGCGCGCGATCTGCGCGAGCACGTTCGACAGCGCGCCGGGCGCACCCGCGGCGGCGACGCGCACCAGGTGATCGGCGCGGCGCAGCAGCCGGCCCGGCCGCGCGGCGAGGTGCGCCGCGGCGGTCGCGGCATCGCCGGCGGCGAGCGCGCGCTCGATCGGTGCGCCCCAGCGCGCCACGCGCTCGCGGCCGCGCGCGATCGCGAACGCGCGCGCGGCGTTGGCCAGCGCCGCGTGCTCGCCCGGGTGCAGCCGCTCGCCGACCCGCTTCCACAGCTCGCGCCGGCGCGCGACGTCCTCGGCGACCTGCGCCGGCGGCAGGCGATCGAGCGCCTCGAGCACCGCGCGGCGCAGCGCGCGCGAGATCGAGCCGAGCCGCGTCGGCTCGGCCAGCCGCGCGTCGCCGCCGAGCAGCACCACCGCGACGCGCAGCACGTCGCTCGCGCGGCGCAGGTGCGGCGCGGTCAGCGCCGCGGTCGCGCTCGGGTCGGGTGCGATCTGCCACAGCCGCGCGAGCGCGAGCGCCATGGTCTCGCGCACCGGGATGCGCGCCGGCAGCCACTCGACCAGGCGCGGCCCGATCGCGTCGATCGCGGCGTCGAGCGCGTCGCGATCCTCGAGCGCGAGCGGCGTGGTGCGGCCGAGCACGTCGCCGAGCCACGCGCGCACCGCGGCCTGCAGGTCGTAGCCGAGGTGGACGAGCGCGAGCCGACCGGCCGGCGCGCCCGCCGGCAGCCGCGCGAACGGCTCGATCGCGACGCGGCGATGGCACAGCGGGCAGCCCGCGAAGTTGCCGGCGGCCCAGCACGCGCGGCACACCAGGTGGCCGCACGGATCGAGCGCGCCGATCGGCCGCAGCTGGCCGCACCACGGGCACGGCTGATCGGTCGCGAGCCAGCCGGCGATCCGCCGCAGGTAGCCGCCCGCGCCGGGCAGCTCGACGAGCGGCACGCGCGGCCGCTCCGACGGCGCCAGCGTCTCGACGATCCAGCGCGCGAGCTCGTGCAGCGTCGCGCTCGGCAGCCGGCGCACCGCCATCGCGAGATCGAGGCTCATCACGAAGCCGAGCTGCGCGAGCAGGTCCTCGAGCTGGTCGATGTCGGAGTCGCGGATCGGCCGGGTCGCCGCGCGCGCCGCGTGATCGGGATCCAGCACGACGGTGTGCGACCGCGCCAGCAGCAGCGTGCGGATCCGATCCATGTCTGGCTCGGTAGGAGCGGGCGGAGA
>DATJAE010000044.1:0-9963 GCA_035516595.1 Kofleriaceae bacterium
AGCCCGGAGCGCGCGAGCGCCGCGGCCGCGACCGCGAGCACCTCGGCGTCCCCGCCCGGCGCGGGCGCATCGACCAGCTCGATCCCGGCCTGCAGGATCTCGCGCTGGCCGAGCTCCCCCGCGAGCCGGGTGACCGCGCCCTCGTAGCACAGCCGCAGCGGGCCCGGAACGTCGGCCAGCCGGGTCGCCACGATGCGCGCGATCTGCGGCGTGATGTCGGGGCGGAGCGCGACCACCTCGCCCGAGCCGGGCTCGACGAACCGGATCGCCGCGGCGCGCGCGCCGTCGCCGAGCCCGCGCTCGAGCACGTCGGCGACCTCGAACATCGGGGTGATCACTTGCGCGTAGCCCCACGCCTCGAACACCGCCATCACCTGCTCGGCGAGCGAGCGCCGGCGCGCCGCGGCGCGCGGCAGGAAGTCGCGAACGCCGGCGGGCAGGCGGATCGGCGGGGTGGTCACGCCGCCGACTGTACGTTACCGCCGGCGCCGCCGCAGGCCCGCGAGCGCGATCGCGAGGCCGAGGCCCGCGCCGCCACCGGCGCTGCAGCCGCCGGACAGCTCGCCGCCGTCGTGGGTGTCGCCGCCGTCGCTGGACGGCGGCGGCGCCGAACCCGCCGGCTCGGGCACCACGGTGAGCGCGAGGGTCAGCGTGCCGTAGATCGTGCCGGCGCCGTCGGACAGCGCGAGCGGCTGGACGATCGGCGTCTCGGCGGTCTCGGCCGGCGTGGTGACGTCGACGTCGATCACCGCGGTCGCGCCGGCCGGGGTGTCGCTGGCGATCGCCGCCAGCTCGGCCGCGTCGATCCAGCTCGGGTCGTCCAGCGGGCTCGCGCTGGTGTCGCCGAGCACGAGCTGGGTCCCGGCCGGCCAGTCGGCGCCGCTGTGGTTCGCGATCGAGATCGTGTAGTGCGCCCGGCTCTGCGGCGCGACCCGATCCGGGCCATCGACCGCGACCACCTGCGCCGCGACCTCGGCCTGCTGCGCCGTGCAGCTCGGGCCGATCGCGAAGCCGGTGGCGGGTGATGCCTTGAGGCGCGCCTCGGTCTGCGGCCCGTAGTCGCCGTCGACCGCGATCTGATCGCCGGGGTTGTTGGCGTTCCACAGGGTCTGGAACGCGGTGACGTCGCGGCCGCGCACGTCGGACGACGCGGTGTGATCGAAGTGGACGACGTCGCCCGGCACGTCGTGCGCCCAGCCGTGGCTCTTCATCGACGTGATCGCGTCGTCGTAGTTCTCGAGATCGACCGCGCGACCGCTCTCGTGGTTGGAGTTGCCGACCGTCGCGGCCGCGGCGATCCCGCACTCGCCCTCGAGGTACCAGTGATAGAGCAGGTACTGCTGCGCGATCGTGCGCAGCGCGCTGTTGACCTCGAGCGTGTGGCTCTGCGCCTCGGCGACCAGGTCGCTGGCGGCGTCCGGCTCGAGGTACGGCAGGACCGCGTTGCTCGTGATCACCAGGGTGTCGGAGGCCGCGAACGGCACGAGCGCGCCGGGGTGCTCGCAGCCGACCTCGTCCGCGATCTGGCGCGACAGGCCGAGCACCACCGCGGTCGAGCAGCCGCCGGCCCCGGTGGCGCCGAGCACGGTCGAGGCCGATTCGCTCTGGCCGAGTGACGGCTCGGTGACCGAGCACGCCCCGAGCGCTAGTGCCATGGGGAGCGCGGACAGCAACCCGCTGTGGGCAGTCCGTCGCGTGGGAGATGGGAACGTGGCGAGTCTTCGATCCGGTGTGCGCGTTACCCTCATGGCGGGCGCAGCCGAGCAACGCGCGCGCCGAAATTCGCGAACATCGTCGCGCAATTCGCGCATGCGCGTCGCGCGCACGCCCCGCGTGAGGCGCGCTACAGCGGATTCACGACCGGGATGAAGCGCGCGTCGAGGCCGAACTTCATGCGCAGTTCGTCGGCCAGCCGGATCGGCCCGAACACCTCGGTCGCGACGTGGCCGGCCGCGACCAGCGTGACGCCGAGCTCCTTCGCGAGATCGCCCGCGCGCTCGGCGAGCTCGCCGGTCAGGTAGAGATCGCAGCCCTCGGCGGCGGCGGCCTCGAGCAGATCGCTCGCCGCGCCCGAGCACAGCCCGACCTTGCGCACGGTGTCCGGCCCGTACGGGAACACGAAGCGCGGCAGCTGGCCCTTGCACACGCCACCGGCGATCCGGCCGATCGCCTCGTCACGCGCGAGCGGCTGCGGCCACGCTCCGCACAGCCCGAGCGCGCAGCCGCGGACATCGCCGAACGCGCTGCGCGCCGGTCCCAGGCCGAGCGCGTCGGCGAGCCCGACGTTGTTGCCGAGCCGCGCGTGCTTGTCGAGCGGCAGGTGATACGCGGCGAGCGACACGTCGTTGCCGAGCAGGAGCTTCAGCCTGCGCGCGAGCGGGCCGGCGATCGTCGCGAGCCCCGGCCCCCACACCAGGCCGTGATGCACGACGATCAGATCGGCGCCGAGCTCGACCGCCTGACCGATCAGCTCGGCCGACGCCGACACCCCGGTGACCACGCGCTCGACCTCGCTGCCGCCCTCGACCTGCAGGCCGTTGGTGCCGTAGTCGTGGAACCGCTCGATCTCGAGCGTCGCGTCGAGGTAGCCGACGACGTCGCGCAGCGGGACCGCCATCGCGGGCGATCTTACCGCGGCGCGGCGGTGAACGACGCGGTGCTGGCACAGGTCGCTCCCGAGCCGTCGGCGTCCCACACCGCGCCGTAGCTGCCGGGGACGGGCTCCACGCCGTACGCGGCGTCGTCGCCGTTGACCGCGGGCATCGCGATGAACGGGTTGCCGGCGGCGATGTCGTCGGCGGCGCCCGAGGCGATCACCACCACCGAGACCACCAGCTCGTTCGCGCTGGTGGTCACGACCGGCGGCGCGGCCACGGTCGGCGCCTCCACCCCGGTCGCGATCGCCACCTGATCGCGCGGCGCGGTCGGGGCCACGCCGGTGTACTGCGACAGCCACAGCCCGCCGCCGACCGCGGCGCTGAGCTGCACGGTCACGGTCGTCGCGCCGGGCTGGCTGTCGGCGGCGTACCAGATCTCGGTGCTCGAGGTGCCGGGCACGACCTCGCGCGCGCCGGCCGACACGAACGTGTTGGCGCCGAGGTCGTCGCTCACCCCGACCACGCTGCCGATCGGATCGTAGATCGCGACCGCCGCGACCAGCAGCTCGCCCCCGCCGCCGGCGAGCGGCACCGCGAGCGTGTCGCCGTTCGTCGTGGTCGTCGCGACCCCGACCAGCGACGGCACGTCGCGCCCGGCGTCGCCGCCTGCGCTGGCATCCGACGTGCCGCCGGTCGGGTCGAACCCGATCCGGCCGCACCCGGCGAACGCCAGCGCGACGAGCAGCGGCCGCGCGCCCACCATCGGGCCATCGTAGCGGTGCGCGCTACGGCTTGGCCAGCCGCTTCGCGATCGCCGCGGCCGCGTCGCGACACGCCCGCGCGACGTGGCTGTCGACCGTGGCCTTGGCCTGGGCCTCGAGGAACGTTGCCTCGTCCGCGCCGCCGAGGGCGCCGAGCGCGTCGGCCGCGTGCTGCCGCCAGCCGCTCCACTCGGCCATCATCACGGGGTCGTGCTCGTGCCTGGCCGCCTTCGGGATCGCCTCGTTCCACGCGGCGACGATCAGCGCCGCACCGCGCGGATCGCCGAGCTGTCGCAGCAGGTAGAGCGGATAGTCGGGCAGCGCCGAGTTGGTGACCCACGGCCCGCGCGGCTGGCGCGCCAGCCACGCGAACACGTCGCGCTTGCCGACCATGGCCGCGCCGACCTTCGCGGCGACGATCATGCACGTATCCCAGTGCGGATCGCGGGCGAGGATCTTGTCGCACGCGGCGACGACGCGGTCGCGATACGCCGCGCCGCCGACGCACACCGCGACGAACTGCACGTCGTCGGCCGTGGCGGTGCCGGCCGCGTAGCGCTCGAGCAGGTGAACGTCGGCCGACATGTCCAGGTTGCCGTCACGGTCGGTGGCACACATGTCGCCGGCGCGCGCCACGCGTGCCAGACCGAGCACGAACGCGAGCACGCGAATCGCCATGGTGTGATAACGCCTCGTTCGGTCGGGCGATTCCCGTGGTAGACCAGCCGTATGGCGCCGGTCAAGAAGCCCGACACCCACGACGAGCCTCGCACGATCAGCGGCATCCCGCTCAAGCCGAGCTACGGCCCGGGCGACGTCGTCGGATCGTACGCCGACAAGCTCGGCGAGCCGGGCAGCTATCCGTTCACCCGCGGACCGCACGCCACGATGTACCGCGGCAAGCCGTGGACGATGCGCATGTTCGCCGGGTTCGGCACGCCCGAGGACACCAACCGCCGCTTCAAGTTCCTGCTCGAGAGCGGCCAGACCGGGCTGTCGACCGCGTTCGACATGCCCACGCTCATGGGCTACGACCCGGACCACGCGCGCTCGCTCGGCGAGGTCGGCCGCGAGGGCGTGTCGGTCGCGTCGCTCGACGACATGACCCGGCTGTTCGGCGACATCCCGCTCGACCAGGTGTCGACGTCGATGACGATCAACGCGCCCGCCGCGGTGCTGCTCGCGCTCTACGTCGCGGTGGCCGAGCGCCAGGGCGTCGGCCCCGACAAGCTGCGCGGCACGCTGCAGAACGACATGCTCAAGGAGTTCATCGCGCAGAAGGAGTGGATCTCGCCGATCCGCGGCCACATGCGGATCATCCGCGACATGCTGGTGTGGTGCACCCGCACGATGCCGCAGTGGAACACGATCTCGATCAGCGGCTATCACATCCGCGAGGCCGGCGCGACCGGCGTGCAGGAGCTCGCGTTCACGCTCGCCGACGGCATCGGCTACGTCCAGCTCGGGCTCGACGGCGGGCTCGAGGTCGACGAGTTCGCGCCGCGGCTGTCCTACTTCTGGGACGTCCACAACGACTTCTTCGAGGAGATCGCGAAGTTCCGCGCCGGCCGGCGGATGTGGGCCAAGCTCCTGCGCGAGCGGTTCGGCGCGAAGAACCCGAAGTCGTGGCTGCTCCGCACCCACGCGCAGACCGCCGGCGTGTCGCTGATGGCGCAGCAGCCGCTCAACAACGTCGTGCGCACGACGATGCAGGCGCTCGCCGCGGTGCTCGGCGGCACGCAGTCCTTGCACACCAACAGCTACGACGAGACCTACGCGCTGCCCACCGAGGACGCCGCGCAGCTCGCGCTACGCACCCAGCAGATCATCTTCGAGGAGACCGGCGTCGCCAACGTCGCCGACCCGCTCGGCGGCAGCTACTTCATCGAGGCGCTCACCGATCAGGTCGAGGCCGCGGCCTGGGACTACATCCACAAGATCGACGCGATGGGCGGGATCGTCAAGGCGGTCGAGGAAGGCTACCCGCAGCGCGAGATCGCGCGCTCGGCGTTCGAGTTCCAGCGCGAGATCGACGCCGGCCGGCGCGCGGTGGTCGGCGTCAACAAGTACGTCACGCCCGACGAGGGCGATCACATCCCGACGCTCAAGATCGACGTCGAGGCCGAGCGCGGCCAGATCGAGCGGGTGAGGCGGGTGCGCGCGGCGCGCGACGGCGCGGCGGTCGAGCGCGCGCTGGCCGCGGTGCGCCAGGCGCTGATGGATCCGAAGCGCAACGTGATGCCGCCGATCCTCGATGCGGTGAAGGTGAACGCCACGCTCGGCGAGATCTGCGACCTGTTCCGCAGCGAGCTCGGCGAGTACCGCGACCCGGCGTATTTATAGATCCAGGCGTGCCAGCGGCAGCAGGTCGACCTCGTCCGGCGGCAGCCGGCGCAGCTCGCCGTCGATCAGGATGACGTCGGTCGCGCCGGGCGCCGGCGGCGAGACGCCGAGGTCGTAGCTCACGCCACCGGGCGCTACGCGCAGCGTGCGGATCCCGCCGTGGCCGCGCGCGCGGGCGCGATCGGTGCACCAGCCGGCGAGCTCGTACACGCACTTGGCGTGGCCGGAGTGGCCGATCACCTGGGTCAGCCCGGCCGGCAGCGCGCGCGGATCGAACCGGCGCGGCCGCTCGGGATCGAAGGTCGAGCCCGCGGCCGGATTCGACGGCCGGTGATACAGCAAGCCGCCGCCCTCCTTGCCGCCGCCGCCCGCGACGTGGAGCGGCGCGAGCGAGAGCGCCGCGGGCTCGCCGCGTTGCCACGCCGGGCGCACGCGATCGATCGCGTCGGCGAGCATCCGATCGAGCGCGGTGGCGAGCGCGGTCGGCTCGGCCGGCGCGGCGAGCAGCGCGAGCTCGCGCGCGGTGACGCCGGCGTGGCTGACCAGCGCGCGCCGTCCGTCGGCGAGCTCGGCCGCGACCGCGAGGTGGAACCGCCCCGCGAGCAGGAGGCGCTGGACGAGCTCGCGCTGCGCGACCGAGAACGCGGCGTAGTCGCGCGCCAGCACGCCGTGCGGCGGCATCGCGGGGAAGCGCGCGGCGAACGCGTCGCGGTCGAGCCCGCGCGCGAGCGCGTGATCGGCGTCGGACCACGCGGCGAGCTCCATGACGCGCGCGGCGTCGTGATTGCCCAGGAGGAGCACGGCCTGCGCCGGATCGTGCGCGGCGAGCCAGCCGAGCAGCGCCAGGCCCTCGCGCGACGCGGCCTCGGCGCGCTGCGGGTCGTAGTCGAAGTGATCGCCGATCGAGACCAGCACGACATCGTCGGCGAGCCGATCGCCGGCGAGCGCGCCGTGGCGTTCGAGCACGGCCAGGAGCTTGGCGAGCGGCGCCTGCGGATCGCCCATCACGAGCGTGCGAGACATCGCGCCATCCTACTCGACGTCGCAGCCCGACGGCTCGGACGGCATCTCGCCGAACACCGCGTTGTCGCGCTCGAGCTCGTCCCACTCGCCGTTGTCGTCGATCGCGAGCAGCGCGGTCCACGCCTCGGCCGGGCGCGCGCGCGCGAGCGCCGGGATCGCGGGAAGCTCGCGCACCGGCGCGCCGGCCGCGTTGGCCGTATCGATCTCGCTGCGCAGCGCGGCGAGCGGGGCCGCGATCGCGGCCGCGACGTCGCCGCCGCGGCGCTGGGCGTCGTAGCCGCGATCGAGCACGTCCTCGAGCGCGAACCCGAGGTCGACGCGCCACCACACGTAGTCCCTGGGCGTGGCGTGGTCGGCCTGCGTCCTGCGGATCGCGGCGCGCGCGGCAGGGACGAGGTCCTTGCGCACGCGGTCGAGCACGCGCTGGCGATCGGGGGCGCGGCCGATCGCGAGCCAGTCGTGCAGCGCCGCGCGCGCGGCCGGCGGCAGCCCGGGGTCGGACTCGAGCGGCGCGAGGGCGCCGAGGCAGCCGGGCGCGTCCGCGTCGGTGCGGACCCGGTCGTAGCGGCGGGCGCAGCTCGCGGTCTCGAGCCAGCCGCGCCAGCGATCGAGCTCGACCGCGCGATCGTGGAGCGCCGACTTGTAGTGCCGCCACTCGTAGTGGTTCCAGCAGCGCGGCACGACCAGGATCGCGAGCACGCCGAGCGCCAGCCCGACCCCACCGAGTACCGCGCGGCGCATCGGGGCATAGCGTAGCTGACCGGATGCCGGACGCATGTCCGACGGCCGGCCGGACAGCTCGGACAGCGCGTCGCAAGCACGCGAGATCGCAGACGCGCGAATTGGCCTGCGGCTTGGAAGAGCGCCCGGCATGCCGAACGTCCACAAGCCACACCCTCTCGATCACGAGCCCGCGGTGCGCGCGGTGTTCCAGGCCGCGTCGCCGGTCGCCGCGCTCGAGCACGCGATGCAAGCGAGCGAGCTCGTGCGCGGGCTCGTGATCGCGGGCAGCGAGCTCGTGCGCGGGTTCGACGCACCGGCGGAGAGCGTCGAACGCAGGAGCGCGCATCGCCGCGCGTGGATCGCGGTGCGCGAGCTCGATCGCGAGGTGCTCGCAGCGCGGATCGGACGGCGCGCGCCCGCCGCCGTGGTCGCCCGGGCTCAGCGGGCGATCGATCGCGCCGACGTGATGATCGCCGCCCTGCCGGGCGTCCTGCCCACGTGAAAACAATGTGTTGCACGATCGCGGTGCGACTTCGTGCGCGAGCGTCCTCTGGTCTCCGATACGCTCAAGAAGAGGAGAGCTCGTCATGCGTACGCACATCGCGATCCTGTGCGCGGTCCTCGCGGCCGCGGGATGCAAGAAGAGCGGCGGAAGCGGCGGCTGGCTGGTCGGCAGCAACGGCACCATGGCCAACGTGCGGTCGGACGGCTCGCTCGGCGCCGGCTACCACCCGGCCTCGAGCGCGCAGCTCAACGGCATCGCATGCCGCTATCTCGGTGAAGCGTGGGTGGTCGGCGACGCCGGCACCCTGCTCTACACGAACGACGGCGGCGCGAGCTGGTCGGCGCAGGCCGTGCCCACCACCGCGAACCTTCGCACGCTCGCAACCCAGGACAGCGGCCCGGTGTTCGTCGCCGGTGACGGCGTGTTCCTGACCAGCAACGACACCGGCGCGCACTGGACCTCGGTCGGCGACGGCCAGACCGCGTTCCGCTCGGTCGCCGCCGCGCAGGAGGCGTCGAACGTGCTCGCGCTGTCCGATGACGGCGCGCTGTGGTCCTACGACGGCGCGCTCACCCAGCGCGCCACGCTCGCCGGTGCGCGCGCGGTCGCGATCTCGCCCGACGGTACGCTCGCGATCGCGGCGGGCCACGGCCTGGCGCGCTCGCTGGACGGCGGCGCGACGTGGAGCCCACTCGCGGTCGACGCCTCGCTGGTGTTCGACGACGTCCGGATCGGCGAGGACGGCAGCGCGGTCGCGGTCGGCGCGGGCGGCGCGATCGCGACCATCGACGCCGATGGACACGTCGCCGTCCAGCACGCCGGCACCGCCGACCTCCACACCGTCCACATCGCGGACGGTGATGACGACGACGCGACGGGCTTCGCGGCGGGCGACAGCGGCGAGGTGCTACTCACCCACGACGGCGGCGCGAGCTGGCAGCTCGGTACGAACGTCGGCGCCACCGTGTGGGGCGTCGACATGATCGGCGCGGGCCACCGCTGAAAGGACGACGCCATGCGTACTCACATCGCGATCCTGTGCGCGGTCCTCGCGGCCGCGGGGTGCAAGAAGTCCGATGGTACCGGCGGCACCCCGCAGACCGGCGGCGCCGATGGCGGCAGCGGCAGCGGCAGCGGCAGCGGTAGCGGCAGCGGCAGCGGCAAGGGCTGGATGGTCGGCGACCGCAGCACGATGGCCGCGGTCGACACGGACGGCTCGGTCGACGCGAGCTACAGCCCCGGCACCAGCGTCCAGCTCAACGGCATCGCCTGCCGCTACCTGGGCGAGGCGTGGGTGGTCGGCGACGCCGGCACCCTGCTCTACACCGACGACGGCGGCGCGAGCTGGTCGGCGCAAGCCGTCCCGACCCGCGCGAACCTGCGCACGCTGGCGACCCAGGACAGCGGGCCGGTGTTCGTTGCCGGCGAAGGCGTGTTCCTCGTGACCGACGACGCCGGCGCGCACTGGACCTCGCTCGGCGACGGCCAGACCGCGTTCCGCTCGGTGGCGGCTGCGCAGGACGCGTCGAACGTGCTGGCGCTCTCCGACGATGGCGCGGTGTGGTCGTACGACGGCGGGCTCGCGCGGCGCGGCACGCTCGCCGGCGCGCGCGCGATCGCGATCTCGCCCGATGGCACGCTCGCGATCGCCGCGGGCCAGGGTCTCGTGCGCTCGCTCGACGGCGGCGCGACCTGGATGCCGCTCGCGGTGGACCCGTCGCTCGTGTTCGATGACGTGCAGATCGCCGAGGACGGCAGCGCGGTCGCGGTCGGCGCCGGCGGCGCGATCGCGAGCATCGATGCCAGGGGCGATGTCGCCGTCCAGCACGTCGGGACCGCCGACCTGCACACCGTCCACATCGCGGACGCCGACGATGACGATGGCGCGACCGGGTTCGCGGCCGGCGACGGCGGTCAGGTGGTCATCACGCACGACCGGGGTGCGACCTGGCAGCTCGGCCCGATCGTGGGCGCGACGGTGCGAGGCGTCGACATGATCGGCGCGGGACAC
>DATJAE010000045.1:0-23279 GCA_035516595.1 Kofleriaceae bacterium
CAGCGCCAGGCCGTCGCGCTTCATCCGCTCGATCGTCGGCACCACCCCGAGCGCGTCCCAGGTCTCGAACGGGCCGAGCTCCCAGCCGTAGCCCCACTTCATCGCGTCGTCGATCGCCTCGAGCGAGTCGGTGATCTCGCCGATCCGGCGCGCCGCATACGCGAGCGAGCGCGACAGCACGGTCCATGCAAACTCGCCGGCCGGGCCGGGTGTCGCGACGAGCTGCTTCACGCGCGCGCGCGGATCTTCGATCTTGCCGAGCGCCTTGCACGCCTTGCCGATCGCCTCGTCGCCGCCCTTCGCGCGGTAGTCGCCGGTCTTCGGATCGAGCGTCTGCAGGCCATCGCCAACTTTCTTGTAGAACCCGCCCTTCGTCTTGTCGCCGAGCTGGCCGCGCTCGATCATCTTCGCGATGTACGCGGGCGTCTGGAACACCGCGCGCGCTTCATCGGAGACGAGCGTCTTGTAGCAGTTGTCGGCGACGTGGCCGACCGTGTCGAGCCCGACCACGTCGGCGGTACGGAACGTCGCGCTCTTGGGCCGCGCCATCGCGATGCCGGTGATCGCGTCGAGATCCTCGGGCGCGAGGCCGCGCTCGAGCATCAGGTGGATCGCGGTCATCATCGAGTGCAGGCCGATCCGGTTGCCGATGAAGTTCGGCGTGTCCTTGGCCCACACCAGGCCCTTGCCGAGCACCTCCTGGCCCCACGCGGTGACCCGCGCCTTCGCCTCGTCCGAGGTCTGGGGCCCCGCGACCAGCTCGAGCAGCTTCATGTAGCGCGGCGGGTTGAAGAAGTGCGTGACCATGAACTGGCGGCGAAAGGCCTCGCTCCGGCCCTCGAGCATGTCGGCGATGCGCAGGCCCGACGTGTTCGACGCCACGATCGCCTCGGGCGCGAGCTGCTCGAGCTTGCCGAACAGCGCGCGCTTGATGTCGAGGCGTTCCACCACGGCCTCGACGATCAGGTCGCAGTCCGCGACCCTGGCGAGGTCGGCGTCGAAGTTGCCGATCGACACCAGGATCGCGTTGCGCGGGTGCATGAACGCGGCTGGCTTGGCCTTCTTGAGCTTGTCGAGCGCGCCTGCGACGAGCTCGGTCTTGAGGTCGAGCAGCAACACGGGCATGCCGGCGTTGGCGCAGTGGGCGGCGATGCCGCTGCCCATCACGCCCGCACCGAGCACGGCGACGCGGCGGATCGGTCGAGTCATGCGCACTGCTCTACCACGCTATACTCGCAGCTGGCATGGCGGACGACGCGATCACGGCGGCGTGGCAGGCAGGCAGGACCGCGTGGCCCGAGGTCGAGCTCGATCGTGAGCGGTTCGCGGCGCACGTGCAGACGCTCGAGACCGAGGCGGCGACCCGGTTCCCCGCCGATCTCTACCTCGCGGCGGCGTGCCTCGCCGGCGACGGCCAGGCGCTCGCGTGCTTCGATCGCGACGTGCTGTCGGCGGCGCGCGGCGCGATCCAGGCGATCGACAGCAGCGCGGCGTTCGTCGACGATGCGCTGCAGCGGCTGCGCGCGACCCTGCTGGTCGGCGACGACGGCACGCCGCGGCTCGCGCACTACGCCGGGCGCGGCCCGCTGCGCGCGTGGGTCGGCGTGGCCGGCGCGCGCACCGCGCTGATGATGCGGCGCTCGCAGAAGCGCGCGCGCGAGGTCCCGGTCGACGACGACGAGTGGACCAGCGCGCTCGCGACGATCTCGACCGGCAACCCCGAGCTCGAGCTGGTCAAGCGCCAGTACGCCGAGGCCTTTGCCGCCGCGCTGCGCGACGCGGTCGGCGTGCTCGAGCCGAGGCTGCGCGCGGTGCTCCGGATGAGCTTCGTCGACGCGCTGTCGATCGACGAGATCGGCACGGTGTACGCGGTGCATCGCGCGACCGCCGCGCGCTGGATCCACCGCGCGTGCGATGTCGTGTTCGGCGAGACTCGCCGGCTGCTCGCCGAGCGGCTCGCGCTGTCGCACACCGAGCTCGATCGGATGACGGCGCTGGTCCAGAGCCAGCTCGAGGTCAGCCTGTCCCAGCTGCTGCCGAGCGGCGTGGACTGAATCGCCGCGCCGCTCGCCGGCATCTCAGGCGTTGGCATGCTGCCTCACATCGACGACCACTCGATCCGGATCGCCGCGACGCCCGAACGCGCGTGGGACGCGCTGCTGCGAGCCGTCCACGGCGGATTCTCCCGTCCCGCGCCGCGCGCGCTCGCGGCGCTCTGGGGCCTCGAGCCAGCGAGCGGCTTTGCGATCGCGGAACAGACCGCGCCGCGCCACGTCGTGCTGCGCGGTCGCCATCGCTTCGCGCGCTACGCGCTCAGCTTCGATCTCGCACCCGACGACGGCGGAGTCGTGCTGCGCGCGCGCACCCGCGCGGCGTTTCCCGGGATGGCCGGCCGGGCCTATCGCGCGCTCGTGATCGGCAGCGGCGGCCATCGCTTCGTGGTTCGCCGGATGCTGAGACGGATCGCGCGGGCTGCGGAGCTCGTTCTACGTGACGAACGAGCACCGGACGTATGACCCGAGGCGCCCGAAGCGCGACGGTCGCAGCCGACGATGCTAGTTCCAGAACAGGAACGTGTGGGCGTGGTCGCTCGACGACTCGCTGTAGTTGCACGACGGCGACATGTTCGAGGCCTTCCACTTGCCCCACCCCGAGGTCGAGACCGAGCCGCTGGCGTTGTCGACCGTGATGTCGAACGACTCGCCGCCCGAGCTCGGCAGCTCGTTGCACGACTTCAGGTTCCACACCTCGAGCGTCGTGATCGCGAGCGCCATCGGATGCGAGTCGCGACGCGACAGCGTGCTGGTCGCGCCGCTGTGCTTGTCCTTGGTCGTGATCGCCCAGGTGCACACGCCCTTGCTGGTGCAGCTCGAGCCCGACACCGTGCCCTCGATGACGTCGCCGACCGAGACCCGGCGCAGCGTGCCGTGCGGGCAGCTCGACGCGCAGTACCAGCTCGCGATCGTCCAGTACTGGCCGCCGCCCGCGGTCGACGGGCCATACTGCAGGACCGGCTGCACGACCGCCGCCACGCCGTTGGGCTCGAAGCCGGGCCACAGGAAGATCGTCTGGCCGGTGTAGTGGCTCGGGCTGGTCGGCACGCTCCACGTCGCGGTCAGCTTGTGCCACCAGCTCGGCGCCCACTTGCCCTCGTCCGACACCCAGCCGGTGTAGGTCGGCTCGGCGACGCCGGCCGGGATCCCCGCGCGCAGATCCTCGAGCGAGGCGTAGTGCGCGTGCGTGCACGCCGGCAGCGTATCGGTCGTGCCGTCGGCGTAGGTCACGCTCGTGCCGTCCTCGTCGATCGTCGCGCCGTCGCCGACGTCGAACACGCAGTCCTCGTGGTAGTAGCCCGCGGGCGTCAGCACGAACTCCGCCGGATCGTCGGCGAGGACCTGCGACGGCGCGGCGGCCTCGTCGGCGGCGCCCGGCTGGGCGCCGGGCGGTGCCGGATCATCACCGGGACCCGCGAGACATCCGGTGACCGCGAGCACGAGCGCGAGGGCAGGTAGCTTCATGGCGGCCCGCGGTCTGCAACCGATGTGCCCCGGCGATCTACGCGAGTCGAATCGCTGTCGCGAGCTGGCTGCAACTCACCGGGTGCAACCCGCGCGGCGTCGGTTTGCACTGTCGAGCCGCCTTCACGGCGGCGGTGCGTCGCTCGGCGGCATGATGCGGAACTCGATCCGCCGGTTCTTGCGCCGGCCCTCGTCGGTCGTGTTGTCGCCGATCGGATCGTCGGAGCCGTGACCGACCGTCTGGATCCGCTCGGCCGCGATGCCGCGCTTCACCAGATAGTCCTTCACCGCCTCGGCGCGCGCGAGCGACAGCTTCATGTTGCGATCCGGATCGCCCTCCGACGAGGTGTGGCCGGAGATCTCGATCTCGATCTTCGGCTGCTTCTCGAGGAGATCGTAGGCGCGCTCGAGGATCGGCTCGGACGCCTTGTCGATCTTGGCCGAGTCGAGCTCGAAGCCGATGCCGGCGAGCGCCTCGATCACCGGCGCGGGCGGCGGCGGCGGCGGGGGCGGCGGCGGCGGCGCGGCGACGACCGGCGGGGGCGGAGGTGGCGCCGGCGGAGGCGGTGGCGGCGGCGCGACGTAGACCTTGTCGACGTGACCGAACCGGTAGGTCACGCCGATCGTGCTCTCGTAGTCGCTGGTCGCGCCGTTCTTGGTGCGATCCGGAACGATCAGCCAGCGGCCATCGAGCCGGACGTCCCAGCTGTCGGTCACCGCCCAGCGGATGCCGCCGCCGGTGTGAAACGCCGGATCGACGTCGTCGTACATCTGCACGGAGTCGGTGCGCAGGATGTGCATGCCCGCGCCCGCGACCAGGAACGGACGGACCTTGCCGGTCAGCAGATCGAAGCGGACGTGCGCGCGCAGCCCGTAGACCATGACGTCGTCGTTCTTCACGTCGTCGCCGGTCGGGATGATCATGCCCTCGCCCTCGATCGCGAGTCGATCGGTGAGCGGCACGGCGACGCGCGCGCCGATCATCGCCGCCGATTGCGGGCCGGGGAACGAGTCGTCGTCGGGCGCGCCGAGCTCGTTGGTCGACGAGAAGTCGTGGCCGCCGAGCGCGACGCCGAGCTCGATGCGCGGGCTCGCGTCGGCCGAGGCGGCGGCGAGCAGGGACAGGCCCAGGAGCGTTGTGCGGAGCATGAGATACCTCACTGGCAGAAGCCGTACTCGACGCCGTTGATCGTCAGCGGCGTCGCGAACTCGTTGCAGAGCTCGGTTCCGTCACACGTGGTGTCGTCGCCGAACAGGCAGTACGCCGCGCACGTGCTCGCGCCGCCCACCGTCACGCACGACGAGCCGAGCTCGCACTGGTCCGACGCCGTGCAGGCGTCGCCGTCGGGCGTCGTGCCCATGTACGCGCAGTCGGTGTAGTTGCCGCCGGCGTCGGTGAAGCCGAGGCAGCCCATGCCGGACGGGCAGCGCGCCTGCTCGTACACGTCGCACGAGTTCGAGCAGGTGTAGATGCCGAGGCCGTGGTCGTTGTGATCGACCAGCTGGTCGACGCAGCGCGAGCCGATGCCGGTGCAATCGCCGTCGACGTCGCAGAACCGCGCGCACCACGGCGCATCCGCGGAGTTGGCGTCGTCGTGCACGCACGTGTAGCCGGTCTTGCAGTCGGTATCGAGCGCGCAGTGGCTGTTGCTCACGCCCTGCTTGGTCACCGCGCGACACCCGACCGTGCCGTCGTCGGCCGCGGTCAGATCGCACGCCGGATCGGCGCCGCTGCATCCGCTCTGCGGCACCAGCGTGCACGCCGGCGGCGCGGCGTCGTGCTGCACCGGCGCGTCGTGCTCGCTCGATGGAGCATCTTCATGCGCGCGCGCATCGGGCGACCCGGGCGCGTCGGGGTTGTCATTTCCGTGGGGCGCCAGACGGTTGTCGCCGAAGCTGCATGCCGCGACGAGACTTAGCGCGATGAGGGACTTCGACATGTTGCCCCCCAGATGCCGAGCTGGATGCGAAGTCGCAGATCGGTTTCGCGTTGCGACGCGTACGCGGGCGTGAATAGAGTCCACGCCGGTCGCGGTCGGAATGGATATGACGCCCTGCCCAACGGACGAGACGCTCGGCGCGATGGTGGATCGCGCGCTCGATCCCGAGGAGGCGGAGCGCATCGCGGCGCACCTCGACGACTGCGACGCGTGCCGCGAGATCGTGGTGGCCGCGGTGCACGGCGCCGCGCCCACGCCTGCCACCGTGGTCGCGATGGGCACGCCCACGGTGGCGCGCCAGCGCGCGCGGGTCGGCGAGCGGGTCGGGCGCTATCGCGTGCGCGCCCTGCTCGGCGCCGGCGGCATGGGCCAGGTCTACGACGCGTACGACGCCGAGCTCGATCGCGCGATCGCGCTCAAGATCCTGCGGCCCGAGCTCGCCGGCGGCGCGGCCGCGCTTACCGAGCGCCTGGTGCGCGAGTCGCGGCTGATGGCGAAGGTGCGCCACCCGTCGGTGATCACCGTGCACGACGTCGGCCGCGACGGCGACGCCGTGTTCATCGCGATGGAGCTGGTGCGCGGCGAGACGCTCGCGTCGTACGTCGCACGCGCCCGGCCCGGCTGGCGCGAGGTGGTCCGGCTCGCGACCCGCGCCGGCGAGGGGCTCGCGGCCGCGCACGCCGCGGGCGTCATCCATCGCGACTTCAAGCCCGACAACGTGCTGGTCGAGCTCGACGCCGAGCGCCGCGCGACGCGGGTCGTGGTGACCGACTTCGGCATCGCGCGCGCGACCGGCGAGCGCGACGCCGCGGGCTCGCCGCGCGATCCGCGCGACGTGCGGCTGACCGCGACCGGCGTGGCGCTCGGCACCCCGGCGTACATGGCGCCCGAGCAGCTCGCCGGCAAGGACGTCGACGCGCGCGCCGACGTGTTCGCGTTCGCGGTGTCGGTGTGGGAGGCGGTGTTCGGCGTGCGGCCGTTCGCCGGCAAGACGGTCGCCGAGATCCGCGCGGCGATGACGCGGCGGCCGCGTCCCCCCGACGCGCGCGCGCCGGCGCGGCTGGTCCGCGTGCTCGAGCGTGGCCTCGCGATCGAGCCGGCGGAGCGCTGGCCCGACATGCGCGCGATGGTCGGCCAGCTCGCCCGCCTCGGCACCCGGCGCCGGCGGCTGGCGCTCGCGGCCGGGGCGCTCGGCCTGGTCGGGGTGGGCATCGCCGGCGCGCTCGCGATCGCGCGGCCCGCCGGCGAAGACGATCCGTGCGCGGCCGCGGTCCGCGCGTTCGATCGCGACGCCGGCCCGGCCCGGCTCGACGCGCTGCGCACCGCGATGGCGCCGGCCGAGCCGCGCATCCGCGACGCGGTGCTCGCGATGGTCGCGAACAGCGCGAACCGCTGGCGGATGACGCAGATCCAGACCTGCCGCGCCGGCGCCGCGCCGATCCAGTCGACCGCGACCGCCGCGTGCCTCGATGCGCGCCACGTCGAGCTCGCCGGCTTTGTCGACGACGTGATCGCCGATGGCTCGACGTACGCGAGCTCGCTCGGCGGCGTGGTCGGCGATCCGGTGCGCTGCGTGGCCGCGCCGCCCGGGCTGCTCGCGCCGCGCGTGCCCGCCGAGCCGGCGCTGCGCCGCCGCGTGACCGCGGTGCGCTACAAGCTGTTCGCCGCCGAGGCCGCGCGCGAGGCGGCCGACTTCAAGACCGCGCTCGCCGCGATCCCGCCGCTGGTCGAGCAGGCCAAGCAGCTGTGGCCGCCGCTCCACGCCGAGGCGATGTACCTGCTGGGCACGACCCAGAGCCTGGGCGGCGACGTCAGGGAAGCCGGCGAGACCCTGCGCGCGACCGCCGCGCTCGCCGAGGCGTCGCACAGCGACTACATCGCGGCCAACGCGTGGATCCAGCTCGTGCTGAGCGCGACGATCGACGACGGCCAGCCCGGCCACGGCCTCGAGTACGTCGACTACGCCGAGGCCGCGCTCGAGCGGCTCGGCCGGCCGCCGGACGTCGAGGTGCTGTTCCAGTACGCCAAGGGCGGCGCGCTCGCCGACCTCGGCCGCCGCGCGGATGCCGAGGCCGCGCTGCGCCGCTCCGTCGAGATCGCCGAGACCGAGGAGCCGGACTACATCCCGATGGCGATCCAGGGGCTCGGCTACTTCTACGAGCTCGACGGTCGCTACGGCGACGCGGTCGGCGCGTATCGCGACGCGCTCGCGCGGTCGCTCGGCGCCGGCAACGATCCGGTCGCGGAGATGGCATTCCGCGAGCAGCTCGCGCGCGACCTGTCGATGGCCGGGCACCAGGCCGAGGCGCTGGTGCACGCCCGGCGCGCGGTCGAGCTCGCCGACAAGCTCGAAGCGCCCGACAGCCAGGAGGTGCCGGTCGCGCACGCGACGCTCTCGAACGTGCTCGAAAACGACGGCCAGTTCGACGCGGCGCTCGTCGAGATCCGCGGCGCGGCCGACGCGCTGTTGCGGATCTCCGGCGAGCGCAACCCGCGCTACGCCGAGGCGCTGCAGGCCGAGGCCGAGCTGCTCGCGCTGGTCGGGCGCGCGCGCGAGGGCGAGCCGATGATCCGGCGCGCGTGCGAGATCCTCGACTTCCAGGCCGAGACCTCGCCGAACCTGCCCGAGTGTCAGGTCACGGCGGGCTTCGTGCTCGATCGTCTGGGTCGCTCGAAGGAGGCGGTCGCCGCCTACGATCGCGCGCGGCCGCCCCTGGTCAAGCTGCTCGGCGAGCACCACCCCTTGGTCGGCGTCACCTGGCTCGATCGCGCGATCGCCGACGATCACCTCGGCGACCGCGCCGCCGCGATCGCCGATCTCGAGCGTGCGCTGCCGATCCTGAAGCCGGCCCAGCTCGACATCGGCTTCGTCGCCGACGCGGAGCGCCTGCTCGCCAAGCAGCTGTGGCCGAGCGATCCGACGCGCGCTCGGGCCCTGCTCGACGACGCGCTCGTGCGGTTCTCGGCCGCCAGCACGTACTGGACGCGCGAGCGCGCCGAGGCGATCGCGTTCCAGCACGGCGTGCGACATTGAGCGCGGGCCGGCATCGATCGGGTGATGTCGAATCGCATCGCCGTGATCGTTGCCGCACTCGCGCTCGCGTGCACCGCCGCTCGCCCGGCGTTTGCCGACGAGGATGATCCGCAGCCGTCCGCCGAGCAGGCGGAGGCTGCTGCGGAGCCCGCCGCTCCGGATCCGACGTTCGCCGGCGAGCCCGCGCAGGTCGAGGACCAGGAGCTCGCCGCGCGTCCCGCCGACCAGGAGATGGCGCCGTCGCTGTCGCCCGACAAGCTGCGCGAGATGACCGGCGTGGTCCGCGCCAAGGTGCTCGACAAGCTCGAGCGCAAGATGACGGCGAAGGCCGCCCAGCGGATGGCGAACATCGCGATGCTGATCCGCTGGTTCTCGTTGCTCGGCGTGCTGCTGCTGGCGATGCCGCTGGTGCTGCGCAAGCGCTATCCCGGGCGCGGCGCGGCGCTCGTCAAGTACAGCGCGCTCGCCGCGGTCACGTTCGTGGTCACGGTCAACCTGTTCGGCATGGTCGTGATCGGGTTCCGCAGCGCGCAGGCCGGGCTCGGCGCGGCGACCAATCCTCAGCTCAAGATCGCCACCGGGTTCTTCGACACGATCGACCACAACGCCGATCAATTCGCCTCGCTCGGCAAGGAGCTGTTCGCGCCGACC
Source organism: Kofleriaceae bacterium (assembly GCA_035516595.1). Classification (GTDB taxonomy): domain Bacteria; phylum Myxococcota_A; class Polyangia; order Haliangiales; family Haliangiaceae; genus JABFXX01. Next base: position 9,144 of record DATJAE010000045.1, read on the forward strand.
CTGCAGCAGCTGATGAGCGACGAGGACGAGCAGCCGGCCGCCGTGCTGATCGAGAACGGCAAGAAGCTGATCAAGGACGCCGACGTGTTCGTGTCGATCGCGCACGCGTTCAAGAAGCTCGACGTCGTGTTCGCCGCGCTGCCCACCGTGCTGCTGCTGGTCACGATGGTGCTGTTCGTGCTCGCGGTCAAACCGACGCTGCTCGAGATCGTGCGGCTGCCGATGTCGGCCGGCCAGGACGGCGCCGGGGCGCAGGTGGTCAAGCGCGCGCTGCGCCGGGTCGGCGGCGAGCTGGTCGCCACGGTCTGCACGCTCGCCGTGCTCGTCGTGCTCACCCTGCTCGCCGGGCTGATCCTCGGCCGCGTGGTCGGCCCCGCGCTCGACGCGCTGATCGGCTACTTCACGCTCGGCGTGATGTACCTGCAGTACGTGTCGGGTGCGTCGAGCACGCTGGTGTTCGTGATGCTGGCGAGCGTGATCCTGTTCCTCGTGCTCAACCTCGCCGCGGTGATCGTGTCGATGACGCTCTATCTGGGCAAGGCGCAGAAGATCTTCCAGCGCCGGTTCCACGACGGCGTGCCGCTGCGCGAGCACGCGCGGTTCTGGAAGCTCGGCACGCTGTGCGTGCTGGTCGCGCAGCTCGTGCCGTGGCTCTACATCGCGATCGCCGAGTGGGGGATCGACAAGATCGACGACAAGCTCACCGCGAACGTCGGCGACGCCAGCCAGGTGCCGTGGACCGCGATCATGCTGATCGGCCCGCTCGTGCTGGTGATCGGCTTCGTCGTGTTCTTCTGGGGCACGCGCGCGCTGCGCGCGGTCGTGTTCCTCGCCAGGTACAAGGTGCCGCCGCGCTAGCGTCCGCCGGCGAGCACCTTCACGAGCTCGTACAGGTACTCCTGGCCGTCGTAGAACGCGCTGACCGAGACGCGCTCGTCCTTGCCGTGCGCGCGCACGTCGAAGATGTCGCTCGCCAGCCCGCTGTGGCCGTAGCACGGGATGCCGGCGTTGCGCAGGAACCGGCCGTCGGTCGCGCCGGCCGACATGGTCGGCACGACCGGGATGCCCGGCCAGAACCGCGCCGTGAGCTTCTCGACCGCGCCGACCAGCTCCTTGTCGAGCGGCGACGGCTCGCTGGTCACGTCCGAGCCGACCAGCGTCACCGCGATCTTCGGATCGGCGACCGCGGCCTCGATCGCGCGCTCGACCTCGTCGGCGCTGTGGCCGGGCAGGATGCGGCAGTTGACCAGCGCGCGCGCCATCTGCGGCAGCGCGTTGTCGGCGTGGCCGCCCTCGAGCCGGGTCGCGACGCAGGTCGTGCGCAGCGTCGCGTTGTACGGCGGCAGCGCGGTGAGCCGCGCGACCGCGGCGGGATCGGGCGACGCGCTGACCAGCGAGCGCATCGCGGCGGCGAGCTCGGGCTTGGCCTCGAGCCGCGCCATCTTCTCGAAGTAGCCGCGGGTCGTCGGGTTGAGCTCGACCGGGAGCTCGAGCTTCTCGAGCCTGACCAGCGCCTCGGCGAGCTCGTAGATCGCGTTGTCCTTGCGCGGCTGCGAGCTGTGGCCGCCCGGGTTGGTCGCCTCGAGCTGGTACGACTGATACATCTTCTCGGTGGTCTGGATGCTGTTCCAGGCCGGCTTGCCGTCCTTGACCGCGACCCCGCCGCCCTCGTTGAGCGCGAATTCGGCGTCGATCAGATCGCGGTGGTTCTTGAGCAGCCAGCGGATGCCGTTCTCGGCCGCGTCGGCGGCCTCCTCGTCGGTCTCGAGCACCAGGATCAGATCGCGATCCGGCCGGTAATGCTCCTGCTTCCAGCGCACCATGTTCGCGACCCACGCCGACGCCATGAACTTGTCGTCGCCCGTGCCGCGCCCGTAGAAGTAGCCGCCTTGCTCGACCAGCTTGAACGGATCGGTCGACCAGTCGGCGCGCTTGGCCTCGACCACGTCGAGGTGCGCCATCAGGAGCAGCGGCTTGCGCTTGCCGGTGCCGCGCAGCCGCGCGACCAGGTTGCCGCGATGCGGCGCGGGCTGGAACACCGAGACGTCGGCCTTGGGGAAGCCGGCGGCGAGGAGCCGGCTGGCCATCGCCTGCGCCGCGACGAACGTGTCGCCGTGCTCGGCGGTCGTGTCGATCTCGACCAGCTGCTTGTAGATGTCGTGCGCGAGCTTCTGCTGCGCCGGCGGAGGCTGCGGCCCGGCGAGCGCGGTGGTGCCGGCGGCGACGAGCGCGAGGACGATGCGGGGACGGTGCTGCATGGGTTCACTCGACCTGGAGCGGGAGGCGGTACACGACGTTGGTGGCCTTGGTCGGATAGTTGCCGTGGAGCCGGACCTCGTACGCGCCCGGCTGGGTCGGCGCGGTGAGCACGAGCGACGGCGCGTCGTTGTCGACGTACGCGTAGGCGCCCCACTTGGCGTCGGGCGTGCCGCGCGCGACGACCGTGATCCAGTAGCGCTCGTTCGGCAGCGCGTGCAGCGGGTGGGGGAACTCGACCTCGATCGAATCGCCGGCGCGGACGCGCCGGCTCGCCAGCGTGAACCGCTCGCTGCCGGTCGCGAGCTGCACCGGCGCATCGTCCGCGATCGTGATCGCGACGGTGCGCTGCACGTTGTACTGCCTGGATGGATAGTCGGTGTGCAGGCGCACCTCGTACGCGCCGGGCTTGCTCGGCGCGGGCAGGGCCGCCGCGACCGCGCCGTCGTCGACGAACACCCACGCGCCGTAGTCCGACGCCGGCTTGTCGGCCTCGACCACGGTCACCCAGGTGCGGCTCTGCGGCGGCGACGCGACCGGCGCGGCGAACCGCACGCGGATCTCGGCGCCCGGGCGATACTTCGCGGCGTCGAGCTTGAACACCGGCGCGGCAGATCGATGCGGCGCGGGCGGCGTCGTCGGCGGCGTCGCTGGGGTCGGCGGCGTCGGGCGCATCGCGAGCGCGCCGGCGTCGGGCGGCGCCGTGACCGGCACGGCTGGCGGCGTCGGCGCCGGCGCCGGCGCTGGCGCGGCCGCGATCGGCGCCCGGGTCGTCGGCGCGGGCACGGGCGGCGCCGGTGGCTCGCCGCGGGTCGCCGCGATCACCGCGACTCCGCCGCCGATCAGCGCGAGCGCCGCGAGCCCGATCCATAGCCCGCGGCGACTGCCGCGCGGCGCCTCCGGCGGCACGACCAGCTGCGACGCCGCGCTGCCGTGCGTGGTGGGCGGCGACGACATCAGGGTCGGCGCGTGGCCGAGCGTGCCGGCGGCGGGGGACGGCTGCGGCGGTCGGGTCGGCGCGGTCGCGCCCGCGCCGGCCAGCGCGTCGCGCACCGCGGTCGCCGACTGAAAGCGCGCGGCCGGATCCTTCTCGAGCAGGCGCAGCGTGATCGCGGCGAGCGCCTCGGGCACCGCCGGATTCACGGCGCGCGGGTGCGGCGCCGGATCGCGCATGTGCGCCGCGATCATCATGCCGGTGCCCTGATCGCTGGTGAACGGCGGGCGCCCGCACAGCACGTGGAACAGGATGCAGCCGAGCGAGTAAAGGTCGGTGCGGTGATCGATGTCCGCGCGGCCCATGCACTGCTCGGGGCTCATGTAGGCGGGCGTGCCGATCATCAGGCCGGTCTGGGTCTTCACGCCCGCGAACTGGTCGTCGCCGAGCTTGGCGATCCCGAAGTCGAGCAGCTTGACCTGCACCCCCCCGGGCATCAGCTCGTTCGGCACCAGGAAGATGTTGTCGGGCTTGAGATCGCGGTGGACGATGCCGCGCGCGTGCGCCGCGGCGAGCGCGGCCGCGACCTGCGCGACCAGGGTCGCGCCGTCGAGCGGCGCCAGCGCACCGCCGGCCAGCCGTTCATCGAGGCTCTCGCCCTTGAGCAGCGGCATCACGAGGTAGGCGCGGCCATCGGGCGTGCGGCCGAAGTCGTAGATCTCGACGATGCCCGGGTGATCGATCGCGGAGGCCGCGCGCGCCTCGTTGAAGAACCGCTGCACCATCGCCGGATCCGCTGACAGCTGCGGCAACAGCATCTTGAGCGCGGCCTGGCGGCCGAGCGAGACGTGCTCGGCGCGATACACCACGCCCATCCCACCTTTGCCGAGCTCTGCGACCAACCGGTAGCTGCCGATGACCTCGCCGATCACGCCGGTAGTTTGAGTTGCCCGGCGCCGCGATTCAATGGCTGCTTCGACGAAGCAACCGCCGCCGCGTCCCGCCGGTCGGAGGATGCGAAATGCTCGCGATGCAGACCTTGCTGTCTGCCTCGCTCGTGGTCGCGCTCCTCGGATCGACGGCGCGCGCGCAAGGCGCGCCCGATTCGGGGCAGCACGGCGACGACGGGGCCCTGCTCGATCCACCGCCGCCCACCCAGCCGTCGGGGGTGTTCCAGATCGGCGCCGGCTACAACAGCGACGACGGGTTCCTGTTCACGTCGCGGATCGCGCAGAGCAACCTGTTCGGCACCGGCGACCAGCTCGCGCTCGGCTCGTTCGTGTCGGGGCGCCGCCAGCTGTTCGACCTGCACTTCGCCGATCCGCACGTGTTCGACAGCGACCTGGTGTTCGCGGTCGATCTCTACAACGCGCAGCGCCAGCTGCCGGGCTTCACCCGGGACGCCGCCGGCATCACGCCGACGCTGGCGACCGCGCTCGGCGACCACGTGCGCGCGTTCGTCGGCCTGCGCATCGAGCAGGTCTCGAACACCGGCGATCCGATCGACGTGTCCGCGCGCGGCGACGACACCGCGGTCCCGCCGCTGCTCCGCGATCTCGACCTGGTCTCGCTGCGCGCTGGGGTCGCGTACAGCACGCTGAGCGCGCCGGTCATGGCGCTGCGCGGCTCCAGCGTCGGTGCGACGCTCGAGGTCGCCGATCCGCGGCTCGGCTCGTCGATCGCGCTCGCCCGGGTGAACGCGTGGGCGAGCACCAACCAGGGGATCGGCCCGTTCACGCTCCACCTCGGCGCGTCGTTCGCGTCGGTGACCGGCCCGGACGGCGTGCCGCTGTCGGAGCGGTTGTTCCTCGACGGCTCGAGCGAGCTGCGCGGCTACGCGCCCGGCGCGCTCGGCCCGATCGATCTGCTCACCGGCACGCCGATCGGGGGCAACTACGAGCTGCTCGGCCACGCGTCGCTCGAGCTGCCGGTGTTCCGGTCGCTCGGGCTCGGCGTCGAGGGCTTCGCCGACGTCGGCGCGATCTACGACGCGACCGGCGCCGGCCAGCTCGGCCGCTCGACCGGGTTCGGCGTGGTGTGGCGCTCCCCGCTCGGGCCGATGCGCTTGGACCTCGCGTTCCCGCTCGGCGGCAAGCCGACCTTCGTGTTCGGGCTGGGGCCGTGAGTCACATGCCGACCGGCGGCGCCACGCCGGTGGCGCCCAGCGTGCCGCCGAACACGAGCACGTAGCCGGCCGCGCCGCCGCCGCCGCCGCCCGCCGCGCCGTCGCGGCCCGCGCCGCCCGCGAGCGTCGTCGAGAAGCTGCCGATCCCGCCGACGCCGCCCGACGTCGTGCCGCCGCTTCCGCCGCTGGCGGCGGTGTCGGGCGTGCTCGGCTCGCCGCCCGGCTTGCCGCTGGCGTTGTCGGCCGCCTCGCCGCCGCCCGCACCCGCCGCGAGCACGATGCCGCTGTTGGTGATGACCGGCGCGTCGAGCACGATCATCCCACCGGAGCCGCCGCCGCCCGCACCGCCGTTGACCGCGGGTCCGCCGCTGCCGGCCGCACCCGACGCGTCGATCGTGCCGGTGTTGACCAGCGCGTTGCCGGCGATCACGTACAGCGCGCCGCCACCCGAGCCGCCGGCGCCGCCGTCGTTGGTGCCCGCGCCGCCCGCGGTTCCGGCGCAACCGCCGCGCAGCGTGGTCGGCACCGGCGAGCCGCTCGCGGCGGTGAGGAGCGGATGCGCGCCCGGGCCGCCGGTCCCGCCGAAGCTGCCGCCCGGGCCGCCGCCGTTGTTACCGGGCTTGTTGCTGGCCTTGCACGCGCTCGCGTTCGCGCCCGGGCCGTCGATCGCCGGCGCGTGGTGGCTCGAGGCGTCGAGCGTGCCGCCGATCATCACGCTGTCCGTGCCGACCAGCACGAGCGGCTGCGATCCCGACACCGAGAGCTTGGCGTCGATCTGGATCTGCTGCGCGATCTTCACGCACACGCCGGTCTGATCGACGGTCACCGCGCTATCGCAGTCGGTGTCGGTGTCGAGCAGTTGATCCGCCGTGATGTGCAGCGTCTGGGTCGGCGGCGCGGTCTCGCACACGTGCAGGAAGCCCAGGCCGAAGCACGGATACGAGCCATCGCGGCCGTCGCGCATCGCCGCGTCGATCTTCGTCGCGTCCGCCGATCCCGAGCCGTCCCGTGGCGTGGCGTCGCTGCCAGAGGCCGAACCATGCGAGAAGCTGCACCCGCACGCGCACAGCAGCCAGACGGCCCGCATCGTGGCCATTGTCGCACAGGGTGTTCGGTCCTGGGATCGTTCGCCGAAACGGAGGGCGGCCCGGTTCGTGATCTCGCGAGCTTGACCCGGTGAGCGCGGCGACGTGCGCCCGCTGTCTCGAGGCGCATCGTGATCTGCGAAGTAGGTGTTGGCCGCCATCCGCACACATCGGCGACTATCGCGGCTTCGCAACGTGCAGTACCGTTTGCTCGTAGTTGGCGAGGGCCAGGCAGTTTCGATGAAGCCAACCTCGAGTCTCGACACGCCGCTGGGTCGATACCGGCTGATCGCGCTATTCGGCCAGGGCGGAATGGCCGATGTCTATCTGGCCTGCACCGTCGGCCCGGGTGGCTTCCAGAAGCTGTTCGTGGTCAAGCTCGCGCGCTTCACCGGCGATCCGACGTTCTCGACGATGTTTCTCGACGAGGCGCGGCTCGCCGCGCAGCTCTCGCACCCGAACATCGTGGAGACCTACGAGGTCGGCGACCACGGCAGCCGTCAGTACATCGTGATGGAGTATCTCGACGGCGCGAACCTGGCGCGGCTGCGCGAGCGCGCCAGCGAGGGCATCCCGCTGCGCCTGGCGATCTACATCGTGACGCAGGTGCTCGAGGGCCTGGACTACGCCCAGGACGCGCGCGGGCTCGACGGCAGAGCGCTGCGCGTCGTCCACCGCGATCTGTCGCCGTCCAACGTCATGACGACCGCGCAGGGCGCCGTGAAGATCCTCGACTTCGGCATCGCCAAGGCGGTCGACACGCAGAGCTTCACGCACAGCGGGCGCAGCGGAAAGCTCGCCTACACGGCGCCGGAGCAGGCTCGCGGCGAGCGCGTCGATGCTCGCGCCGACGTGTTCGCGGTCGGGGCAATGCTGACCGAGCTGGCGTGCGGCTCGTCGCTGTGGGGGAGTACCAGCGGTCCGACGATCGCCGCGCGGCTCGGCGTCGGCGATATCCCGGCCCGCGAGCGGCTGGCCGGCGTCGACCCCGAGCTCCAGCGGATCTGCCTGCGCGCGCTCGCGGCGGACCGCGAGGAGCGCTACCCGAGTGCCGCGGCGCTCGAGGCCGATCTCGATCGGTTCGCCCGGACGCTCGGCAGTCCGGTCACGCGCGACGAGCTGGCCAGGTTCGTGTGCGAGACCGTGGCCGACGATCGCGCCCAGCGGCAGGCGATCATCGACGAGCAGCTGCGCCGGTTCGGCAGTGCGGCTCCGGTCGAGGCGCTGCCCGAGCTGCCGCGGATCGACCGCACGCCTTCGGTGCCCCCGGCGCCGCGCGACGCGGTCGCGTCGAAGGCCGATGCATCGGGCTCGCGCATCGTTCCGCCGCCGATCATCCCGCCGCCGATCGTCGCCGCGCCGGCACCGCCCGCGCCGCGCGCTGGCTCGCGCGTCGCGACGATCGCGGTGGTCGCGGGCGCGATCCTGGGCGGCGCGCTGTTGATCGCGCTGATCGTGCGTCCGGGCTCCGCGCGGCGCGCGCCCGAGGTCCGCGCGGCCGCGCGCTCCGTCGCGAGCTCGGTGCGGCTCGAGATCGTGGTGAGCCCGCCCGAGGCCACGCTCACGCTCGACGGTCGTCCGCTCGGCCGCAACCCGTACGTCGGGTCGTTGCCGCAAGACGTCGCGAGCCACCAGCTCACGGTCACCGCGCCCGGCTACCTGCCGCAGACCCAGCAGCTCACGCTCGATCGCGATCTGATGTTGCAGCTTCACTTGCAGGCCATCGCCGCGCCGGCCAAGCGCACGCCACCGGTCGCGCAGCGCGCCGCGATCGCGCAGCCCGCCGCGGTCCCGCTCCACCGTCCGGTGCCGCCCGAGCCGCCCGCGCCCGAGCCCGCCGCCGACGCCGTCGCATCGCCGCCGGTGGCGCCGCCGCCGCCACCGGTGGTGGCGCCGCCGCCGGTGGCGCCGCCGGCGCCGAGCACGACCGCGAGCGACGATCGCAAGCGCGCGATCGATGGCGACGTCTACGACCACGTCGCGCCCAAGCGCGCGATCGACTCCAACGTTTACGATTCGAGCCGGAACAAACCCTCGATCGACCGGAGCAACCCATGGGAGTGAAGCTGAACCTCGGGCTCGCCGTGCTGCTCGCGGCCTCGATCGCGCACGCGCAGGCGCCGACCGACGACGCGCGCACGCACTTCAACCGCGGCACCGAGCTGTACGACGCCAACAACTTCCGTGGCGCGCTGGTCGAGTTCCAGCGCGCGTACGAGCTCGCGCCGAACTATCGACTGCTCTACAACATCGGTCAGGTCGACCTCGAGCTCCAGGATTACGCGGCCGCGCTCACCGCGCTGACCCGTTACCTCCGCGAGGGCGGACCCGACGTGCCGCGTGATCGCTTGCAGCAGGTCAACCAGGATATCGAGCGCCTCAAGGGTCGCGTCGGCACGGTGACCGTGCAGACCGTGGCGGGCGCCGAGGTGCTGGTCGACGATGCCTCGGTCGGCTACGCGCCGTTGCCCGACCCGATCCCGGTCAACGCCGGCCGGCACAAGTTCACCGTGCACGCCGCCGGGCGCGATCCGGTGACCCGCGTGATCGACGTCGCCGGTCTCGAGAAGCTCACGGTCGCGCTCGCGCTGCCGACGGGCGACACCGGCGCGGTTCATCCTCCGGCGGTCAAGACCATCACCCATCACCCGCACGGCTCGGGGCTGCTCGCGATCGCCGGCGGCGGCGTGTTTCTCGTCGGGGTCGCGCTCAGCGTGGTCGGCGTGGCCCAGATCCCGTCGAACTGCTCGCTGTCCGACAGCCAGTGCATCGCGGCGCCCACCGATCCCAGCCTCGGCTCGGCGAGTCGGGCGACCCGCTTGTTCGACATCGGCCTCGCGACGTCTGCGGTGGGGCTGGCCGCCGGCGTGGGCGGTCTGATCTGGTACTACAGCGGCGCGAAGACGGACCGGGAGACGATGGCCGTGGCGCCGTGGTTCGCGCCCGGCGGAGGAGGCATCGCGCTGGTCGGCCGCATGTAAGGCACGCTCCGACTCGCTTGCGACCTCACGCGGCACGTTGCCCCGGGCGATCGCATCGTCGCGCGCGCTCGCGATGTGGCTTGACTCACCGTCGGTGCGACGCTGGCACCACGGCGCGCGCTCTACCCCTTGCGCTACCCTTCGTTGGCTTGAGAAAATTTTCGCATGGGGCGCTACGTACTCGTACTAGCCGTGCTCGGCGCGTGCTCGACCCACTACACGTCCAAGCCATGCACCACGGACAACGAATGCGGAAGCGATGTCTGCGAGCTGCGCGAAGGTAGCGCGGTCTGCGTGAATCCATCGGAAGCGACGATCAACCTCGGCCAGAGCGCGCCGTTTAGCGGCATCAACGCCGCGCTCGGCACCGACATGAACGCGGGGATCATGCTCGCGATCAACGAGCAAAACGCGGCCGGGGGGATCCACGGCCGTCAGCTCGCGATCAACGCGCTCGACGACGGTTACGACCCGACGCAGGCCCAGGCCAACGCGATGCGGCTCACCGCGGCGGTCGATACCGGCTCGATGCCGACCAACTGCCCGAACACGCCGACCCCGGTGTCCAACGGCGCGAGCCCGCCGGTGCTGGTGCCGGTCTCCACGACCGCGCTCGACCGCGGCACGACGGGCGTGCTCGCGCTGATCGGCAGCGTGGGCACTCCGACCGCGGTTCGCGCCACGCCGGTCGCGACCGAGACCCACACGCTGTTCTACGGCGCGTTCACCGGCGCGACGACGCCGCTGCGCGACATGACCGCCGGCGCGTGCCAGAAGTACGTGTTCAACGTGCGGGCGAGCTACGCGCAGGAAGCGGTGGCCACGATGGAGTACTTCGTGAGCCTGGGCGTCCCCGCGAGCGAGTACAAGAATCTGATCTCGTTCGACCAGAACGACACGTTCGGCCAGGCCGGCTACAACGGCATCCTCGCCGCGTGGGAGGAGGTCAACGGCGTGACCTCGTTCCCGACCGGCTCGGACCCGACCAACCCGATCGCGCGGTTCCGCTACACCCGTAACGACGACACCAGCGTGCCGGCGCAGGCCCAGGCCGCCGAGGCGTACCTCGCGACGCTGCTCACGAACGAGACCGGCAACGTCCCGGTCGGCATCATGATGACCGACACGTACGGCGCCGGCTCGGAGTTCATCCAGCTGCTGCGCCAGTGGCAGTTCGCCAACGACTCGCAGCAGACCATGCTGATGAAAGGGGCGCGCTTGCAGCTCCACTTCAGCAACCTGTCCTTCGTCGGCGCCGACGCGATGTCCGCGGACCTGGTGTCGTACGGCTCGGTCGACACCGGCTCGGGCACGCTGCCGTACACCAGCGACGTGCTGATCTCGGAGGTGGTGCCGAACTACCAGACCGACACCAGCACGATCGTCCAGACCTACAACCAGCTGATCAAGCAGTCGGGCCAGACCGCGAGCTTCACCTCGCTCGAGGGCTACATCGCGACCCATATCTTCATCCAGGGCCTGCTGGCGGTGAACGGCCCGATCACGCCCGACACGATGATCCCCGCGCTCGAGAACCTACCGAACCTGTCGCTCGGCCTCGGCGCGACCTCGGGGTTCTCGTCGACCAATCACCAGTACCTCGACTCGGTGTGGGGCACGACGATCCAGCCCGACGGCACGTTCAAGAACGCGTACTACTGGACGGTCGATGCGTCGACCGCGCCGCTCGGCACGTTCTCGCCGTTCGAATAGCCGCTACGGCGTGTTCCACGGATCGCGATCGATCGCCGGCTTCTTGTTGCTGCCGTCGTCGTAGACGTTGGAATCGATCGCGCGCTTGGAGCTCTTGCTGTCGTACACGTTGCCGTCGATCGCGCGCTTGCCCTCGCTCGCGCTCGTGGTCGCCGGTGCGGGCGTCGGGGCGGGGGTCGGCGCGGGGGCCGGGGTGGGCGCGGGCGCGGGCGGGGGCGGCGCCGGTGTCGCGACGATGGCATGCGGCGGCGGGTGACCGATGCGCTTACCGGTCGAGCGCGTCGCCGCGCGCGTCGCGGTCACCGGCGGCGGGGTCGGGCGGGTCGTGACCACCGGCACCGGCGGAGCTGGCGGCGGCTCGATCGGGGTCGGCTTGGCAGCGGCCTGGAGGTGAAGCTGGAGCATCAGATCCTGATCGAGCGCGAAGCGCTGGGTCAGCTGCTGGTAGCCGGGCGCCTGCACGACCAGCTCGTGCGTCGTGAGGTCGCGCGGGAACGAGCCGACGTAGGGATTGGTGCCGAGCGGATGGCCGTCGAGGGTCAACGTCGCTTCCGGTGGGCTGACCACGATCTCGAGCCGAGCGGCGCTCGCCGGCGCCGGCGCCGGCGCCGGGGGAGGCTGCTGCTCGGCCTGCGCGGCCGGCGTTTGTCCCGTCGGCCGCAACGCCAGCGCGACGATCAACGCGATGATCAGCGCGCCGGCGAGGATCGCGCCCGCGATCACGGCGAGCGTCGCGCCGTGCGAGCTCAGCCACGACGGGGCGATCGGCCGCACCGGGGTCGGCTCGGCCGGGATGATCTGGATCTGCGGCGAGATCGTCTGATCCTCGCCGAGCATGTCCTTCTCGGTCTCCGGGTCGAGCTTCGCGGTCGGCTCGCTGTGCAGCGTCGACGTCGCGGCGCGCATCTGCGGCATCGACGGCATCGACGGCCGGTCGACCCGCGGCAGGTCGGGCGGCGGCGTCTCGGTGCCGAGCGCGAGCTGGCTGATCCGCTGGAGCTGATCGTCGACGATCGCCTGCAGCTTGGCGCGTTCGTCGGCGACCGTGTCGCAGACGAACTTCGCGAGGTCCTCGCGTGGCACGGGCCCGCCGATCGTGTGGAGGTAGCGCTCGAGGTCGGCCTTGAGCTCGGCCGCGCTCGGGTAGCGCTCGTCGCGGTTGGGCGCGAGCGCTCGCTGACAGATCCGGCGCAGTTCGGGGTCGATCTGGCTGGCGCGGTCGAGGCTCGGAATGTCGCCGACGCCGAGCCGCGCGGCGATCATCGGGCCGGTCGCGTTGGCCCACAGCCGCTCGCCGAGCGCCGCCTCGGCGAGGATCACGCCGAACGAGAACAGGTCGGCGCGCGAGTCGACGCGCTCCGCCCGCAGCTGCTCGGGCGGCATGTAGTTGAGCTTTCCGCTGTACCGGCCGGTGTGCGTGAAGCTATGGGTGTCGACCGCCTTCGCGATCCCGAAGTCGAGGATCTTCACCACGCCCTGCGCGGTGATCATGATGTTGGACGGCGACAGGTCGCGGTGGACGACGCGCAGCGACTTGCCGTCGATGCCGCGCGCGTCGTGCGCGTACTGCAGGCCCTCGAGCACCTCGAGCAGGATCTGGATCGACAGCCGCAGCGGCATGCCGCCGCTCCGGCTCGCACGCTGCCGCAGCCGCGACAGGTTCGCGCCGTCGAGGTACTCCATCACGATGTAATGGCGGCTGCCCTCCTCGCCGATCTCGTAGGTCTGGACGACGTTGGGGTGCGAGAGCTGGGCGGCGAGCCGCGCCTCGTCGAGGAACATCGTCGAGAACATCGGCTCGCCGGTGAACCGAGCGAGCTTGACGACCAGCAGCTTCTGGAACCCACCCGGACCCTGCGTGCACGCGAGGTACACGTCCGCCATTCCACCCTGTCCGAGAAGGGCAATCAGTCTGTATCGTCCGAGTGGTGTCTCGAAGCTCTTTGGGCTGGCTGGCTGCTTCATCCTGTTAGGCGAGGTACGCAAAAAAAGGTCTTCGTGCCGACCGCACGAAGCCTGTACCCCTCTGATACCCGAGGTTATCCGATCGCGAGGCGAGATCGGAAGTATGTCAACCGCTGTGAGGTGTGCGTGCTGCCTACACCGACGTAGGCCTCGCTCGAGCTCGCACGGGTCGCCGGCATCGAATCGACTCGCGCAGGTCGGAACCACACGCGCGGCGGAGGTAGCCTAGCGCCGTGGCGTTCTCGACGGTCGACCTCGCGCACACCCCGCCGGTCGTGACCCTGCCGCGCGACTACAACATGGCGGTCGACCTGCTGGAGCGCCACGACGGCGACCGGACCGCGGTGATCGACGACGACGGCCGGCACAGCTATCGCTGGCTGGCCGAGCGCGCGCGGCAGGCCGCCGGCGCGCTGCAGGGGCTCGGGGTCGAGCCCGAGCAGCGCGTCGCGCTGTGCATGCTCGATACGGTGGAGCTGCCGGCCGCGCTGCTCGGCGCGATCTGGCTCGGGGCCGTGCCGGTGCCGCTCAACACCCTGCTCACCACCGACGACTATCGCCACTTCCTGCGCGACAGCCGCGCCCGCGTGGTGATCGCGAGCGACGCGCTGATCGGCAAGCTCGCGCCGGCGCTCGGCGACGCGCCGCAGCTGCGCGCGGTCGCGGTCGCGCCGAGCCCGCTCGGCGGCGATCCCGGCGCCTACCCGCGCTGGCCCGCGCTGGTCGACGACGCGCCGCCGCTGGTCGAGCCGGCCGCGACCACGCCCGACGACGTCGCGTTCTGGCTGTACTCGTCGGGCTCGACCGGCAAGCCCAAGGGCGCGATGCACCTGCACGGCAGCGCGATCCACACCGCGGCGCTGTACGCGCAGGCGGTGCTCGGGATCAGGCCCGACGACGTCGTGTTCTCGGCCGCGAAGCTGTTCTTCGCGTACGGCCTCGGCAACTCGCTGACGTTCCCGCTGGCGGTCGGCGCGACCGCGGTGCTGCTCGCCGAGCGCCCGACCCCCGCAGCCGTGCTGCGCACGCTGGCGACCTACCGCCCGACGATCTTCTGCGGCGTGCCGACCCTGTTCG
>DATJAE010000046.1:0-30306 GCA_035516595.1 Kofleriaceae bacterium
TGCTCGATCGATGCCAGGCCCGCCGCGCGCACGCGCGCCGCGAGCTCGCGATGGATCCGGCGCGGCCACAGCGGCCCGCCGTAGATGAAGCCGGTGTAGGCCTGGACCAGCGTCGCGCCGGCGCGGATGCGTTGCCACGCGTCGTCGGCGCTCGCGACGCCGCCGACCGCGATCAGCACCAGCCGCGTGCCGACCCGCGCGCGCAGCCGGCGCAGGACGTCGAGCGAGCGCGCGCGCAGCGGCTCGCCCGACAGCCCGCCCGCGCCGGTCGCCGCGATCCGGCGCGCCGAGCTGCGCAGCCCGTCGCGCGCGATCGTGGTGTTGGTCGCGATGATGCCGTCGAGGCCGAGCTCGAGCGCGAGGTCGGCGATCGCGTCGATGTCGGGGTCGGCGAGGTCGGGCGCGATCTTGACGAGCAGCGGCACGCGGCGCATCGGCGAGGCGAGCTCGCACGCGGCGCGCACCGCGACCAGCAACGGGCGCAGCTTGTCGACGGCCTGGAGGTCGCGCAGCCCCGGCGTGTTCGGCGAGCTGACGTTCACGACCAGGTAGTCGGCGAGCGGCGCGAGCGCCTGCGCGCTGCGCGTGAAGTCGGCGATCGCTTCGCTCTCGGCGACGCGCTTGGTCTTGCCGATGTTGACGCCCACCATGCCGGGCGCGCGATGGGCGAGCCGCGCCGCCGCGGCCTCGGCGCCCGCGTTGTTGAAGCCCATGCGGTTGACCAGCGCGCGATCGCGCGGCAAGCGGAACAGGCGCGGCCTCGGGTTGCCGGGCTGCGCCTCCGCGGTCACCGTGCCGACCTCGACGAAGCCGAACCCGAGCGCGAGCAGCGCCGCGATGCCCTCGGCATCCTTGTCGAAGCCGGCGGCGAGGCCCAGCGGGCCCGGCACGGCGCGGCCGAACGCATGCACCGCGAGCGCCGGATCGCGGGGCGCGCACAGCCGGGCGGCGAGCGCGCGCATGCCGGGCACTGCGACCAGCGCGCGGAGCAGCGCGAACGACACGCGATGCGTGCCCTCCGCCGGCAACCGGCTCAGCACCAGCCAGTAGAGCAGGCGGTACATCGCGCCGAACCTTACCGCACGTGATAGAGCACGTGCGTGGCCGACTTCGCGTTCGCGACCTGCCTGCCCGGGCTCGAGCCGGCGGTGAAGCGCGATGTGGGGCGCGCCCGTCCGGAGCTGCGCTTCGCGTTCTCGCGGCCGGGGCTGGTCACGTTCAAGGCGCCGGGCTCGATCGCTCCCGACGACGAGCCGGGCACGCCGTTCGCGTGGGTGTGGGGGCGCTCGCTCGGGCCGGCGCGCGATCCGGATGCCGCCGCGCACCAGCTGGCGTACTCCGGGATCGATCGGGTGCACGCGTTCGCGCGCGATCCCGGCGATGCGGTCGCGCTGACGCCGTGGCAGGTCGGCCCCGGCGGCGCCGCGCAGCCCGGCGAGCTGGTCGCCGACGTGATCGTCGCGACCGGCGAGCCGGCGTGGCTCGGCGTGCACCGGGCCGACGCCCACCACGTCGCGCATCCCGGCGGCGCGATCCCGGTCGACGTGCCGGCCGAGGCGCCGTCGCGCGCGTACGCCAAGCTCGAGGAGGCGATCGCGTGGGCGGGCCTGCCGATCGCGCGCGGGGACGTCGCGGTCGAGATCGGTGCGGCGCCGGGCGGCGCGCTGATGGCGCTCGCGCGGCGCGGCGTCGAGGCGTGGGGCGTCGATACCGGCGAGCTCGCACCGGAGGTCGCGGCGCTGCCCGGCGTGCATCACCTCAAGACCAAGATCGGCGCGCTGCGCTGGGAGGACCTGCCGGAGCGCGTCGACTGGCTGCTGGTCGACGTCAACCTCGCGCCGCAGATCGCGGTGCACGAGGTCGCGCGCGTGATGCCGCGCCTGCGCGAGACGCTGCGCGGCGCGGTGTGGACGCTCAAGCTCAACGACTGGGCGTTCGTCGACGAGCTGCCGCGGCTGGCCGCGCGGATCGGCGAGCTCGGGCTGCCCGCGGTGCGGCTGCGCCACTTGCCGTCGAACCGCCGCGAGATCTGCGCGGTCGCTCAGCGCGCGTAGCTCTCGATCGCGCTCGGCCGGTGCGGGCGCGCGGTGCGCTCGCGATACGCCTTCTCGAACTCCTCGCTGGTCAGCCGCACGCCGAGCGGTGGCGGCGGATCGATCTGGACGAACGCGTTGTCGCGGATGCGCAGCGCGCGGATGCGGGCGAGCACGGCGTCGATCTGGGTCGCGCCGACCGTGCGGGCGAGCACGCCGGCGGCGGCGTCGAGCGCGCGGGGCGGCACCGGGATGCCGCTCTCGTCCTCGCTGCGGAACTCGCACGCGGCGAGCGCGGCGCGCGTGATGCTCCACGACGGGCTGGTGGTCGCGCTGACCAGCAGATCGAACCGGCCGGCCTCGAGGTCGTCGAACGCGCGGCGGTCCATCGACAGCTCGGCGGCCGGGCGCACCGGCGGCGACTGCTGCGCGACGATCCGGTCCATCGTCTCGATCAGCTCGGCGGCGAGCTCGCCGTTGGGCGCGAGCCGCGCCGCCTCCTTCGCGTAGGGATGGGCGTCGACGTGGCGGCCCTGACCGGCGAGCGCGCGCGCCATCGCGTGCAGCCCGACCGCGCGCACGTCCTTGGGCGCGCCGCGCAGCGCGATCAGCTGCTGCGCGACCTGCTCGCACTCGACGAACTCGCCGATGTGGTAGAGCGCGACCGCGAGCGCCGACAGCAGGTCGCCGTCCTTGTCGCCGAGCTCGAGCGCGCGGCGGCCGGCGATCGCGGTGACCGCGTCGTTGCCGGCGCGCGCGGCGGCGAGCGCGAGCAGCGCCCAGTCCTCGCCGCTGCGGAACCGGCGCGACGCGTAGCGCAGGATCGGCACGGCCTCCGCGACGTGGCCCGACTCGACCAGCACGCGGCCGACCAGGCGCGGCGCGTCGCTGCGCTCGTGCGCGGCGAGCACGCGGATCGCGGCGAGCCCGTCGCCGTTGCGCGCGAGCGCGATCGCCAGGCTCTGCGCGCGCTTCGCGTTGCCGGGCTCCATCGCGGAGGCCCAGCGCAGGTGCTGGACCGCGGCGTCGAGCCGGTCCTCGGCGACCGCGGCGAGCCCGGCGTCGAGCGCGGCGTCGCCGTCGATCGGCGTGACGATGCCGGCGGCCTGCCACGCCGGCGCGAGCGCGGCCTGCACGGTCGGCCGCTCGGCGACCGTCGCCGCGGTCATCGCGACCACCGCCGCGTCGACCGCCTCGTTGGGCCGGCCGGCCGCGAACAGCCCGCGCGCGACCTCGAGCCACGGCCCCGCGACGCTCGGGTTGGCGAGCGCGGCGAGCCAGTGGACGTCGAGCTGATCCGGGGCGCCGGCGCGGCTGGCCGCGATCGACCACGCGAGCGCGGTGCCGCCGGCCTCGACCGCGCGCAGCGAGCGCTCGAACAGCTTGGCGGCGGGCTCGTAGAGCGACGGATCGCCGGCGAGATCGTGCGCGAAGCGCAGCTCCCAGCCGATCCGCTCGTCGCCGCGCAGCAGGCGCTGCACGGTCGGCAGCCCGGCGAGCATCGCCTCGAGGTACGCGCCGTGCTCGGCCTCGAGGTCGAGCGCGCGCTCGACCCGGACGAGCCAGGTGTCGAGCAGCCACTCGGGCGCGCTGCCGAGCCGCTCGATCATGCGGAGCAGCGCGCGCACCGCGCCGTGCTCGATCTGGTAGCGCGAGCGCCGCACCAGGTGCAGCGCCTCGGTCGCGATGTGGCGGTACGCGCCCGCGATCGGCGACGCGCCGGCGGTGGCCTCGGCGAAGTACTGGACGAGCGAGACGCCGAGCGCGAGCACCGCGCCGGCGGCGTGCGCGTCGAGATCCTTCGAGGGCGGGACCAGCGCGCCGAGCCAGTCCTGCGCGAGCGTGTCCGCGGTGGCGAGCGAGTCGCCGTCGGGCCGCGCCAGCCGCGCGAGCAGCGTGCCCGAGCTGCCCTGCGCCGCGGGCAGCGCCGCGATCAGGTCCTTGAGCCACAGCGGATCGACCACGATCGGCTTGACGTCGCCGAGCGCGCGGCCCAGCACCGCGGGATCGATCCCGGGCACGAAGTCGGCGAGGTCGCGCGCGGCGTAGCGCGCGAGCGTGACCGCGCCGCGATCGAGCCGGCGCGTGATCACCGCGGTCCACTCGTCGCCGCCGCGCGCCGCGGCCAGGCGCAGCGTGCGGTTGATGTCGGCCTCGAGCCGGCTCTCGCTGCGCCGCAGCTGGGTCACCTGGACGTGATCGAGCGCGAGCTCGAGGTCGCCGGAGATGATCAGCGCGCGCGCCGCGGCGAGCCGCGCCTTGCCGTCGCCGAGCAGCCCGGTGCCGTCGAGCCCGGCACAGTGATGCGCCGCGATCTCGGCCTCGCGCTCGCGCCCGACCGCGAGCAGCGAGTCGATCATGATCTGCGCGTCCTCGTCGTCGGTCATCCGGCCGCGCGCGAGGCCCGCGATCGCGCGGCCCGGATCGCCGCGGTGGTAGCCCTCCCACGCATACGACCGCGCGAGCAGGCCGGCGTCGCTCTTCCAGTGCGAGATCCGCTTGGCGGCCCACGCGAACGCCTCCTTGGTCGGCGCGTCGTCGGGCAGCTTGGTCATCGCGTCGTCGGCCAGCTCGATCGCCTCGCTGATCCGGCCGACGTCGAGGTGGGCGAACGCGATCAGCAGCGCGGCGTGGTGCGGCGCCTGCCAGTCGTTGGCAGACAGCTTGCCGGCGGCGGCGCGGTCGAGGATCTCGCGGCAGCGATACTGCGCCTCGGCGAACGCTTGCCCCGGGCGGCCGACCTGGCGCAGCCGGCGCACGCAGTCGAGGTGCGCCGCGCCGAACTCGGGCGACGCGACGGTGGCGCGATCGGCCCAGCGATAGCTCTCCTCGCGCCGTCCCTGATCGGCGAGCTGCAGCGAGTAGTTGTGGCAGGCGTAGGGGTTGGCCGGCATCAGGCTCGCCGCGATGCCCTGGTGGCGCACGCCCATGTTCTCGATCGGGCGATCGGCGGCGAACGGCTCGCCCCAGATCGACAGGTGCGGCTTGCCGAACATCGGCGCCTCGGTGACCAGCGGCAGGATGTCGCGGCGCTGCGCCTCGCCGCGCATCAGGCCGGTGACGTAGACGTTGCGCCGCGCCACCGGATGCGTGGGATCGAGCGCGAGGATCTTGGGATCGACCGTGCGCGCCGCGCCGCCCGACAGCTCGGCGAGCACGCGCAGGTACGGGATCGCGAGCTTGGGCAGCGGCTGGAGCAACGGCTGCGGGATC
This sequence comes from Kofleriaceae bacterium, assembly GCA_035516595.1. Lineage (GTDB taxonomy): Bacteria > Myxococcota_A > Polyangia > Haliangiales > Haliangiaceae > JABFXX01. Next base: position 5,247 of record DATJAE010000046.1, read on the forward strand.
TGCGACACGTCGTTGCGCAAGGACAGCATCGCGCCGGCCTTGGCGAGCTTGGCGCCGGCCTCGCGCAGGTCGTCGACCGTGAACTCGGGCAACGACTTCACCATCGGCAGCCGGCGCGCGCCGAGCCACAGCGACAGGCACTGGCCGAGCTGGAACGACAGCGGCAGGTCGAGGCTGGACGACCACTCGTCGGTGGCGCCGGTCGGCAGCCGGGCGCGCAGCACCGTCGGGCGCGGCCGCGCACGATCGATCGAGATCTCGAACCACAGCACCTCGTGGCGGCGCGAGATCCGGAACAGCCAGTCGATCGAGTCCTCGAGCTGCGGGTGGTTGGCGTCGAGCATGCGGCCCTGGTCGTCGAGCAGGCGCTCGTCGTCGTCGCCGAGCGACACCACCGGGTGGCGGACGAAGTGATCGAACAGCGTGACCGCGACCAGCCGCGCCAGGTACGGCGACGAGCCGATCTGCTCGAGCGGCACGACCAGCGTGCTCGCGAGGAAGGTCACGCGGTGCGGGTAGGGCAACGGCATTCGTACGCGCGCCGAGGATACACGGTTAGGGCGGCGCGATGCCGAGCTCGGCGCCCAGCCGTGCGGCCTGGTCGGTGCGGTGACAGGCGGTCAGCGCGCGCCATGCGAGGAAGCGCTGAGCGCGCAGCGCGCGCGGCTCGGCGATCGGCCCGGCCACCGCGCACGCGCGGTCGGGCGCGCCGGCGGCGAGCGCGGCCTCGACCACGAGCGCGCGGGCCTCGAGCGTGTCGCGATTGGCGAGGTTCTGATCGGCCAGCGCCAGCGCGCGCGCCGGATCGCCGCCGACCCCGACGAAGAACCGCGCGGCGTGATCGGCGAACGCGTCGGGCAGGGCGGCGAGGTAGCGCTCCCACCCCGCCTTGGCCTCGGCGACCAGCGCAGCGCGCTTGCCGGGGTCGGGCTCGAGCTCGGCCGCGAGCGCGACCAGATCGGGGTGGCGGTTGCCGGCGAGCGCGGCGGTCACGACCTTGCGCGCGGCGTCGCGGTCGCCGGTCGCGATCAGCGCCTGCGCGAGGTGGGCCTGGACCTCGACGGTCGGCAGCCGCGCGAGCGCCGCCTCGTAGAACTGGCGCGCGGCAGCGGGCTCGCCCTTCTGCTCGTAGAGCCGGCCCCACTGGAAGTAGAGGTACTCGAACAGCTCCGGCGGGTTCTCGCGCATCACGGCCGCGGCCTTCGGCATGACCGCGAGCGCGTCGTCGAGCTTGCCTTGCAGGGCGAGGCTATTGGCCCACTGCACCAGGTTGACCGTGCTCGGCCACCGCCTGGCGGTGGCCTCGCGGTACGGCGCGGAGCGGTCGAGCTGCCCGGTCGCCTCGTCGATCGTCGCGGCCAGGCCCTCCCACTCGCTGCGATCGGGCACGAGCGGCTCGAGGTGGTCGAGCGCGTCGCGCGCCGCGCCGAAGCGATGCACGCGGGTGAGCACGCCGACCCGCGCCTTCCACGCCGCGTCGGACTTCGGCGCGTGCTCGATCCACGCGCCCGACAGCGCGAGCGCCTCGGCGTAGTCCTCGAGGTCGCCGCGGATCGCGGCGCGATCGAGCAGGAAGCCGATCTCCTGGCCCTCGTCGCCGGGTTTGCGATGGATCGCGATGCGCTGGTCGAGCTCGCGCATCGCCTCGATCGGGTCGGGGCTCTGGCCGATCTTCGGCACGAGCGACGGGGGCGCCGAAACGGCCGACGCCGGCCGCGGCCGGCCGGCGTCGCGTACGCTCGGGTGACCGCCGCGACACGCTGCGAGCAGCGCGACCGCGACGAGCGCCTGCCTCAAGAGTGCGGCGCGCCGAAGTACGGGAACGTCGTCGTGAGGTCGGTGTGGGCTCCGACCGTATCTCCGAACAGCGGCGTGGGCGGCGTGGTCGACAGGTTGAAGCCGGCGATCCCCGCGGCGAGCAGGCTGTAGCTCGTGTCCATCACGTCCTCGGGCGGCGCGCGGCCGCCGCAGTCGGCCGGGGTCTGCGACTGGAGATACGCGAACTCCACCGCGAGGTAGCCCTGGCAGGTGCCGGTGGCGGTGTAGAGGTAGAGCTCGTCGTCGCCGAGCACGCCGGCGAGCGCCGAGTAGGACGTCGCGGTCGCCGTGCCGCCACCGCCGAGCTGGCCGTTGTACAGCGCCTGATTGCCGCACGCCGAGCCGGCGCCCATCGTGCCGGAGAGCAGGCCCTGATCGAGCGCGTCGAGGATCGCGAGGTTCGCCGCGAACTGCGCGGCGTAGGTCGTCGGCCACTGGCCGACCGCCTCGTCGGCGTTGTAGGCGTCCTTGGCGGAGCCCTTGGCCGTGGCGTCGGTGTCGAACGCGTGGTTGAGCGCGGTGTTCACCGCGGGACGGCCCATGCGATCGATCTGCGGGCCGAGGGTCGGCGGCTGCGGTACGCCGGGGGCGTCGACCGCGCCGTCGATGTGCTCGACCGCATCGGGTTGCTTCTTGTTGTCGCCGCACGCGAACGCGCCGAGCGCGAGCACCGTGACGAGAATGGTCTTGGTCATGGTGGTCCTCCTCACTGCGCCATGTTGGTGCTCGCCCACACGCCGAGCACGGTGTTGGTTCCGACGTTGAGCAGCTTCTTGTCGATCTGGAGCAGGATGACCTTGACGTTGAGCGCCGCGAAGCAATCCGCGCTGGTCGTGCTGCACGGCGCGCCGGCGGTGGTCTGCGCTCCCTCCTGCAGGAGACCGCGCAGCGCCGCGCCGGTGTTGTTGTCGATCGTGGGGCAGCCGGCCGCGTTGAACGTCAGGCCGCCGGCGGCACCCTCGACGGTGGTCACCGCGTCGCGGAAGCCCTGCAGGTTGAAGAAGAACGGATCGGACCGCGTGCCGGCGAACAGCTTGACCCTGCCGTCGGTGCTGGTCACGCCGGCGGTGTTGCTCGGATCGCCGGTGACGTAGTCGACCGTGCCGATCCAGCACTGCGCCATGGTGTCGCTCGACAGCTTGCAGATCACGTTCATCTCGGTGCCCGGCATCGTGAAGCCCGGGGTGCTCGTGACGTGGAACGTGTAGAGGACCGAGGGACCGAAATGGCGGGTGCTATCGTCGGCGGGCGACACCGTCATCGCGAGGTTGACGTCGCTGCCATCGGGCGTCATCCACGCGTAGACGTCTGCAATATCGGCCATCGGGTTGGCCATGGTTGCGGGCGCGTCGAGGTGATCGGCGGCCTTGCTGTCGTGCCCGATCAGCAAGGCGGCGATCACGATCCCTGCCGCGCCGCCTAAGAAGGCGAGTTTCTGCAAAGTGTCCCCCTTTGAGAGGTGGTTAGTATCGCCCGAAGCGTGCAAGCGGTGCAATTCATGCCTCGGGACTACGTGATCTGAGGACGAGGTCGTTGTGATACGATCGACACGGGTCGGTTGGATCACACCTTTTTTCGCAGCGGCTGATCGATCGAGGAGAACCGTCCGTGGGAACGAAGCTCTACGTGGGTAATCTGAACTACAACACCACCGAGGAGTCACTGAGGACAGCGTTCGGGGCGAATGGGCGGGAGGTCGCGAGCGTGTCCATCATCATGGATCGCGAGACCGGCCGATCGCGCGGGTTCGCGTTCGTCGAGATGGCGACCTCCGAGGCCGCGCAGCAGGCGATGCAGGAGCTCGATGGCCAGGAGCTCGATGGCCGGATGCTGCGGATCAACGAGGCGCGCGAGCGCGAGCCGCGCGGCCCCGGCGGCCCCGGCGGCGGCGGACGATCGTTCGGCGGACCGCGCCCCGGCGGTCCCGGCGGTCCCGGCGGTGGCGGCTATGGCGGCGGCGGGGGCGGCGGCGGCTATCGCAGCCCGGGCGGCGGCGGTGGTGGGGCACGGCCTGGCGGCTACGCCGGCGGTGGTGGCGGGGCCGGTGGCGGCGGCGGCTATCGCCCGCCCGGTGGCGGCGGCGGCTTCGCCGGGGCACCTCCCGGCGGTAGCGGCGACGGCCGGCGCAAGCGCAGCGATCGCGACAAGGATCGCGATCGCGGTCCGGATGACGACCGCGCCGGCAAGAAGCGCGGTCGCCGCGACATGGGCGACGACGGCGACGACTGGTAGCGGTATGGTCCGCGGGTGATCCCGCTCCCCGACTGGATCGAAGCGCAGCTCCCACCCGGCGCGCGACGCGAGGTCGTCGCGAGCGATGGCCAGGAGCTGCACGTGCTCGCGTGGGGCCCGGCCGACGGCCGCGCGGTCGTGCTGGTACACGGCAACCCGACGTGGAGCTTCCTGTGGCGCAAGGTGGTCGCGGCGATCCGCGCGCGTCCCGGCGGCGACCGGCTGCGGCTGATCGCGCCCGATCTGGTCGGCCTCGGGCTGTCGAGCAAGCCCGGGCCGGCGGTGCACTCGCTCGCCAACCACGGCGCGTGGCTCGGCGCGGTGATCGACAAGCTCGCCCCCGGTCCGCTCGTGCTGGTCGGCCAGGACTGGGGCGGGCCGATCGGCCTGCGCGCGATGGCCGAGCGCCGCGCGCGGCTGCGCGGGCTCGTGCTCGGCAACACCGCGGTCGGCCCGCCGGCCAAGACGTTCAAGCCGACGCTGTTCCATCGGCTGGCGCAGACGCCGATCGTCAGCGACCTGCTGTTCAAGCAGCTCGGCTTCCCGCTCGGCGTGCTGCACATGTCGCAAGGCGATCGCTCGAGCATCCGCGGCCAGGTCGCGCGGGCGTATCGCTGGCCGCTGCGCCACCGCCGCGATCGCGATGCGCCGCTCGCGCTGGCGCGCATGGTCCCCGACTCGCAGCACCATCGCTCGGTCCCCGAGCTCGCGATCTGCGAGGACCTCTATCGCACCGCGCAGGTGCCGACCGCGCTGGTGTGGGGCACCAAGGATCCGATCCTCGGCCGCGTGATCAATCACGCCGCGCGCCTGCGCCCCGATGCGAGCGTCACCCGCACGCGCGCCGGGCACTTCTTGCAAGAAGAGGTCCCCGATCCGCTGGCCGACGCGGTGCTCGACGTGGTCGGCCGCGCCGACTGGTCGTAGTGCCGTCGTATCGCTTCGCGGTCGCCGCCGACGACGCCGGCCTCCGGCTCGATCAGGTCATCCCGCGCCATGTCGCGGGGCTGTCGCGCCGCAAGGCGCGCGCGGTGATCGATCTCGGCGGCGTGTTTGTCGATCGCGCGCGGGTCAAGGTCGCCGGCCGCCAGGTTCGCGCCGGCCAGCTGATCGAGGTGACGGTCGGCGGCGCGCTCGACGCCGCGGCGCCGCCCGCGCCGGCGATCGTCCATGTCGACGATCACGTGGTCGTGGTCGACAAGCCGGCGGGTCTGGTCACCGCGCCGACGCCCGAGGCCGATCGCGGCGATCTGCTGGACCAGCTGAGCCAGACGTTCGGCGAGGTCTACCTGGTCCATCGCCTCGACCGCCCGACGAGCGGCCTGCTGGTGTTCGCGCGCACCCGCGCCGCCAACAAGCAGCTCGGCGAGGCGTTCAAGGCGCACGACATCGAGCGCGCCTACACCGCGGTCGCGATCGGCGAGGTCGCCGCGCAGACGATCGATCGGCCGATCGACGGCCGGCGCGCGATCACCCGCGTCGAGCCCGAGCGCGCGCTCGCCGGCGCGACCCTGGTCGGCGCGCGGCTCGAGACCGGCCGCACCCACCAGATCCGGATCCACCTCGCCGGCATCGGGCATCCGGTCGCCGGCGATCGCGAGCACGGCGGCGAGCTCGAGCGCCGGTTCGAGCCTCGCCCGCCGCGGCTGGCGCTGCACGCGCGCCTGCTCGGCTTCACGCACCCCGCGACCGGCGAGCGGGTGCGCTTCGAGTCCGCGCTGCCCGCCGATCTCGCCCGGTGGCTCAGCCGACTTCGAACGTCCACGCCTTGACGACGGCGGCGCGCGCGGCGAGCTCGTCGAGCACGCCGATCATCGCGGGGGCCCGGGCGAGCGCGCGCCAGGCCTCGAGCGACGCCGCGGTGATCACGATCGCGAGGTCCCAGCGCGCGGCCGAGTCGTCGGCGGGAACGCCGACCGTGGCATCGGCGCCGGCGTCGGCGAGCATCGCGCGCAGCTCGTCGGCGAGCTCGCCGCGCCGTGGCGCCTCGTCGTCGACGAGCTTCACGAAGCAGAACCGCTGGATCACGGCGCGAGTCTAGCGAGCAGGTAGCTCGGCGCAAGCTCGGCGTCGTGCGCTTCGTGCCAGCGCGACACGCCGGCCAGGAGCGCCGCCGGGATGCCGGCGGCGCGCGCCCCCACGACGTCGGTCTCGAGCTGATCGCCGATCATGACGAGCCGGTCCGGCGCGATGCCGAGCATGTCGGCGGCGGCGCGGAACAGATGCGGCGCCGGCTTGCCGAGCCGGTCGAACGCGGGCGCGCGCTCGGGGAACCGGCGCGCGAGCGCGGCCTCGATCAGGAGCGCGATCGCGCCCGCGGTGAAGCCGAGCTCGCCGTCGCCCTTGGGATAGACCAGGTCGGGGTTGGGCAGGACGAGCGCCGGCGCGCGGCCGGCGTCGATCGCGCGCACCACCGCCGACAGCGCGTGCTCGATCCCGGGCAGGAAGTCGTAGCCGTCGTCGTCGCAGATCGCGAGCGCGTCGATCACCATCCCGGCGGCGAGCGGGACCGGTACGCCGCCGCCCGCGCGCACGTACGCCCGCGAGTCCTCGGTGCCGAGCACGGCGATGGCCGCGCCGGGCGCGACGTGCGCGCGCAGGTACGCCGGCAGCAGGCTCCCCGAGGTCACGACGTGCTCGGCGGCGATCGCCAGGCCGAGCGCGGCGAACCGGCGCTCGTAGGTCGCGGCCGAGCGCGACGCGTCGTTGGTGACGATCGCGTACGGCATGGCGCGGCGCGCGAGCTCGGCGATCAGCTCGCGCGCGCCGGGCAGCGCGCCGCGCGCGTCGAGCAGCACGCCGTAGACGTCGAGCAGCACGCCGTCGTGGCGGTCGAGCAGGTCGGCGATCGCGATCGAGGGCGGCGTCACAGCGGGATGCTATATGCCACGTATGCGCGCGTATCTCGACCTCGTGCGGCACGTGCTCGAGCACGGCGAGCGCCGCACCGACCGCACCGGCACGGGCACGCTGTCGGTGTTCGGCGCGCAGACGCGGTTCGATCTGCGCGACGGGTTCCCGCTGGTCACGACCAAGAAGGTGCTGTTCCCCGCGGTGGTGCGCGAGCTGCTGTGGTTCCTGCGCGGCTCGACCAACATCCACGACGATCTTCACGAGCACACACCGATCTGGGACGCGTGGGCGGACGAGCACGGCGAGCTCGGTCCGATCTACGGCTACCAGTGGCGCAACTGGGGCGGCGAGCACATCGATCAAATCCAGCAGGCGATCGACACGATCAAGCGCGATCCGACCTCGCGCCGGATCATCGTCAGCGCGTGGAACGTCGCCGATCTGCCGCGCATGCGGCTCCAGCCGTGCCACGCGCTGTTCCAGTTCTACGTCGCGGGCAGCTGGCTCGACTGCCAGCTCTACCAGCGCTCGGCGGATCTCGCGCTCGGCGTGCCGTTCAACATCGCGAGCTACGCGCTGCTGATGTCGATGATCGCGCAGGAGTGCGGCCTCCAGCCGCGGTTCTTCATCCACACGTTCGGCGACGTCCACATCTACCTCAATCACGTCGAGGGCCTGAAGATCCAGCTCGCGCGCGAGCCGCTGCCGCTGCCGCACCTGGTGATCGCGAACAAGCCCACGCTCGAGCTCGGCTTCGACGACATCCGGCTCGACGGCTACCAGCACCACCCGTTCATCAAGTTCCCGGTCGCGGTGTGAGCCGCTCGATCCGGTAGCGCACGCCGTTGTCCTCGAGCTCCTGCGCGCCGGCCCACGCGGCGGGCTGAAACCCGAGCGCGTCGAGGTCGGGGATCGCGGTGTCGCACGCGAAGCGCCCCTGGATCCGCGTCAGGTAGACCCAGCGCAGCGCGGCGTGCGCGAACGCCTCGCGGAAGATCTGGGCGCCGCCCACCACGAACACGTTGGCGACGCCGCCGACCGCGATCGCCTCGTCGAGCGAGCGCGCGGCGACAACGCCGTCGGGTACCGCGAGCGCGCCCCGGCTGATCACCACGTTCAGCCGGTTGGGCAGCGGCCGGCCGGCGACCTCCTTGGACTCCCAGGTCCTGCGGCCCATGACCACGGCGTTGCGCGCACCCGGCGCCGCCTCGCTGGTGATCCGCTTGAAGTGCGCGAGATCGCCGCGCAGCCGCGGCCACGGCAGGCCGTCCTGCTTGCCGATGCCCCAGTCCAGATCCGCGGCGACCACGACGTCGAAGCTCACCCGCCGTCTATCGCACGGTCTCGCACCCTCTGCCACAGCGCGTTTTCGTCGAGCGCGTGCGATAGTGGTGGTGATGCGCGTCGTCCTGGCCGCGGTGATCGCAGCGCTCGGTTGCTCCGCGCACGTTCGCGATCAAGCCGCGCCCGACGCCGGATCGAACGCCTGCACCGGCAGCGCCACGCGCTGCGACGGCCCGAGCTTCGAGACCTGCGTCGACGGCACGTTCCAGACCCAGGCGAGCTGCTCGAACACGTGCTCGCCGACGCTGGGCTGCATCGACTGCGATCCGAGCGCCGGGGCCGCGTGCAACGGCAACAGCGTCGTCGCGTGCAACGCCGACGGCTCGTTCGGCACCACGATGCAGACCTGCGGCACCGGCCAGATGTGTGCGGCGGGCACGTGCATGGACACGTGCACCGCCGACGGCGTCGACCTGGTCTACGTGGTCGACGAGCAGAACGACTTCATGAGCTTCGATCCGCGCAAGCTGCCGGGCAACCCGTTCACGATGATCGGCACGCTCGACTGCCCGAGCAACGGCGTCTCGATCCAGAACCCGCCGGGCGCGGCGACGCCGTTCTCGATGTCGGTCGATCGCGACGGCGTCGCGTGGGTGCTGTACACCACCGGCGAGCTGTTCGAGGTCTCGCTGCAGAACGCCAGCTGCACGCCCGCCGGCAACACGATCGACGCGAGCAGCATGGCGCTGTTCGGGATGGGCTTCGTCACCGACACCGCGGGCGGCACGACCGAGAAGCTGTTCCTCGCCGGCGGCGGCAACGCGGCGCAGGCCAACGGCAAGCTCGCGTGGGACGACACCCACGGCGGCAACCTCACGCCGACCGTGGTCGGCACGCTGACCGCGACCAGCGACTACAGCCCGGAGCTCACCGGCACCAACGAGGCCAAGCTGTACGGCTTCTACCCCAACCTGAGCGTGCCGTCGTACGTCCAGGAGATCGACAAGACCAGCGGTGCGCCGACCGGCCAGACCTGGAACCTCGGCACGACCGGCCTGGGCGATCAGATCCGCGACTGGGCGTTCGCGCAATGGGGCGGCGTGTTCTGGGTGTTCGTGACGACGCAGAACGGCAGCGGCGTCGAGAACTCGACCGTGCGCTCGATCGATCGCACCACCGGCACGTACACCGTGGTCCTGCAGAACCTGCCGTACTTCATCGACGGCGCGGGCGTGTCGACCTGCGCGCCGACCACGCTCGAGTAGCCTGCCCAGCTGGGCTAGTTGAGCAGCGCCTCGTCGGGCTTGGCCGGCTCGGGCTCGGCCGGCGCCGCCGGCGCGGCCATCCGCTGCTGCGTGTTCTCCATCATGAACTGCGCGATGTACGGGAAGCCGACCTGGATGCCGTTGAGCTTGGGCGCGAGCTGCGCCTGCAGGCCGAACATGATCACGCTCGCGCGCTCGACGTAGAACCAGCCCTCGGGGTACGCGATCGACTTCATCAGCTGGCGCAGCTCCTCGCGCCGCATCTCGGGATCCGAGAGCTGCTGCGCGACCTTCGGATCGATCTTGCCGAAGTCGGTGATGTTGAGGTTGAGCAGCTTCTCGAAGTACTTGCGCACGGTGCGCTCGAGCAGCTCGCGATCGCCGCCCGGCGCCATGAAGCCCATCTCGTCGATGCCCTTGACCACGAGGTCGTCCTTGCGGGTCATCAGCCCCGACAGGATGTCGTACATGCCATCGGCGAGGTTCTTGCGCAGCTCGGTCGCGCTGCCGAGATCGAGCACCACGATCCGGACCTGCCCCTCGGGCCCCTTCTGCACGAAGAAGTTTCCGGGGTGCGGGTCGGCGTGGAAGAACCGATCGATGAACAGCTGCTTGTAGAACACCTTCACCAGCTTGGTCGCGACCTCGTAGGGATCGAGGTCGAGCTTGCGCAGCGCCTCCTTCCTCGAGATCTTGACGCCGTCCATGAACGTCATGGTCATGACCGTCTTGCTGCTCCACTCGGGATAGACCTTCGGGAACAGCACGTCGGGATCCGACGCGAAGTTCTTCGCCATGCGATCGATCATCCGGGCCTCGTTCTCGAGATCGGTCTCGCGATCGAGCATGTCGGACAGCTGCTCGTGGACGCGCTCGATCTGCTGCACCGGGACGAAGTTCTTGTAGACGCGCAGCGCCCAGCCCAGCACGCGCAGGTCGACCTTGATGATCGTCGCGACGTTCGGATAGAGGATCTTCACGGCGAGCCGATCGCCGGCCGCGTTGCGCGCCTCGTGAACCTGGCCGAGCGACGCCGCCGCGATCGGATCCTTCGCGAAGCTCGCAAACACGTCGGTCGGCAGCTTGCCGAACGAGCGCGTGAACGTCCGCGCGATCCGGTGATACGAGGTCGGCGGCACGTCGTCCTGCAGCGCTTCGAGCTCCTCGACGATCTCGCGCGGCAGGAACGTGCCCATGATCGACAGGATCTGGCCGAGCTTGATGTAGACGCCGCGCAGCCGGACGAACCCCTTGTACATGCGGCGCGCGTTGCGCCGGTGGATCTTCTTCCAGCGCGCCTTCTGGTCGTAGCGCTTGGGCCACAGCCGCGCCCATGCCATCTGCCACATGTAGCTGAGGAAGATGATCGCGAACACGCGGGTCGCGCGGATGAGGCGAATCGCTGCCCACATAAGCTAATTCCGGTCGCTCCCTTGGATGCTAGCATGCACCCGTGGCGGACCTCTCCGATCGCGCTGCGAAGTTCTTCCACCAGGTGCAGACCGACATCTGCGATGCGCTCGCCGAGCTCGACGGCGCGAAGGAGTTCACCGCGGATGCCTGGCAGCGCCCGGGAGGGGGCGGTGGCGTGTCGCGCGTGCTCGAGGGCGGCGCGCTGTTCGAGAAGGCGGGAGTCAACTGGTCCGACGTCGAGGGCGAGCTGCCCGGCGAGCTGGCCGACCACATGCCCGGCACCGGGCGCAATTTCCGCGCGACCGGTGTCTCGCTGGTGTTGCACCCGCGTTCGCCGATGGTGCCGACCACCCATGCCAACTTCCGGTGCATCGCCAAGGGCGACGTCGTGTGGTTCGGCGGCGGCGCCGATCTCACGCCGTACTACTTGTTTCGCGAGGACGCCATTCACTTTCACCGCACGCTGGCCGACGCGTGCGATCGCCACCGACCGATCGGCGATTACGATCGCTACAAGGCGTGGTGCGACGAGTACTTCTTCCTCCCGCATCGCGGCGAGACCCGCGGGATCGGCGGCGTGTTCTTCGATTACCTGGGCAGCAAGGGCGAGCATCCCGCCGAGCGCGTGTTCGACTTCGTGCGTGACCTCGCGGGCTCGTTCGTGCCGGCGTACGCGCCGATCGCGAAACGCCGCGCCGGTGATGCGTTCGGCGAGACCGAGCGCACCTGGCAGCTGCGCCGGCGGGGCCGCTACGTCGAGTTCAACCTGATCTACGACCGCGGCACGCTGTTCGGGCTCAAGACCAGCGGCCGGATCGAGTCGATCCTGATGTCGCTCCCGCCGCTCGTGCGCTGGGACTACGACGTGATGCCGCAGCCGGGCTCCCCCGAGGCCGAGCTCGTCTCGCACCTGCGGCCGATCGACTGGCTCGGGCGCGGGCGTTAGCCGGTCGGGATCGTTCGGAGATCGCGCCGAGGAGCCTCGATGTCAGGGGCAGCGTGTAGCTTGTCCTGCGTAACGGGAGTCCACGTCTAGTAGGTACGCCTTGACGGTACCCTACCCGTAGCGTAAGGAAAGATCATGGCCAAGAAGCAGACTCGACGCAGCATCAGCGTGAGCCGCGTGACCTACGAGCGGCTGAAGGCGTTCTGCGAAGCCAACAACATCTCGATGAGCCAGTTCGTCGAGACGCGCGTCGGCGACTTCCTCGGCGAGTCGCCTGCGACCACGTCCGTCATTCCGAGCCAGCCGCGCCCGACCATCGCGCCGCCGCGCACGCCGGCGCCGGCACCGGCGCCGGCCAGGCCGGAGACGCGGCCATCGTCGCCCGCGCTGCCGATGACCTCGGCCGCGGCGCGGTTCGCCGTCGAGCCGCCGCCGCCGGTGATCAAGCGTCGCGACGTCGACGAGCCGGCGCCCAAGCCGGCGGAGAAGCGGCCAGAGCAGATCTTCACGTTCTAGCAGAGGGCCAAGCTCTACCGGATCGCGAAATCGGGAGACCGGTCGCTGGGCTCGGGCGCTCGTCGTCTGTTTCCGGTCAGCTCTCCGCCCGAAAATAGGAACGGGCCGGTCTCTTGCCGGCCCGTTTGCTCTACTTACCCGGGGGCAACGTCGTGCCCGCGAGGACAGGGAGGGTTACGAACGAACCTCCTTAGAGCGGGTACAGTGACGTTTCATGTTCCTTCATCCTCCCCTGGCATATAGCCAGAGCCCGACGACGCGGCCCGCCAGCACGATTGCAGCGGCTCCCGGCATCAGGCCTTCATAATGGGCACTACGGCCCGCTTCGAGGCCCACAGCTCGCGGTGTCCGAACGGTCATCGCGTGTGTACTCGGCGACCGGAGGGTCGCAGATCGATTGTAGAGCATCGTGCGATCGAGCGCCAGCATCCGGATGGGCATGCTATCAAGCGCGCCGTGACGACCCGGCCGAGCAGGCAGCTCGACACGTTCCCCAACCCGCGGCGCGGCCGCGAGTATCACATCGAGTTCGAGTGCCCGGAGTTCACCTGCTTGTGCCCGATCACCGGGCAACCGGATTTTGCCGAGATCTTCATCGACTACGTCCCCGACGAGCTGTGCGTCGAGCTCAAGAGCTTGAAGCTCTACCTGTGGAGCTACCGCGACGAAGGTGCGTTCCACGAGGCGGTGACCAACCAGATCGCCGACGATCTGGTCGCGGCGATCGCCCCGAGATCGATCACGGTGACTGGCAAGTTCCGGGTGCGCGGCGGGATCACCACCACGGTCCGGGTCAGCGCGAGCAAGTGAGCCGCAGCTGGTGGTCGCCCAGCGTGCGCTGCGCGAACGCGGCCTCGCTGAACGCCAGGTAGAGCAGCCAGGTCCGCACGAACGGCTCGTCGAAGCCGAGCGCGCGCACCTCGGGCAGCGCGGCGACGAACCGCTCGCGCCACGCGCGCAGGGTGGGCGCGTAGTCCGGGCCGATGTCGTGGTGCTCCGCGATCGCGAAGCCGGCAGGCGCGGCCGCGGCGCGGATCGCGGCGAGCGATGGGATGCACGAGCCCGGGAAGATGTAGGTCTGCATCCAGTCGACGCGCCGGCGGTAGGCCTCGAAGCGATCGTCGGGCATCGTGATCGATTGCAGCGCGAGCCGGCCGCCCGGCGCGAGAGCGCGCGCGCAGGTCGCGAAGAACCCGGGTAGGAAGTCGTGGCCGATCGCCTCGAGCATCTCGACCGACGCGATCTTGTCGTAGCGCCCGGCGAGCTCGCGGTAGTCGCGCAGCTCGATCGCGACGCGATCGCCCAGGCCGAGCGCCGCGACCCGCGCGGCGGCGAACGCGTGCTGCTCGCGCGAGATCGTGATCGCGGTGACCCGACAGCCGCGCGTGGCCGCGGCGTGGATCGCGAGCCCGCCCCAGCCGCAGCCGAGCTCGAGCAGGTGGTCGCGCGGCGACAGCGCGAGCAGGTCGCATAGCCGATCGAGCTTGGCGCGCTGCGCGTCGGCGAGCGACATCGCGGGAGCCGGCCACACCGCGCACGAGTACGACATCGTATCGTCGAGGAACAGCCGGTAGAACGCGTTGCCGAGGTCGTAGTGCGCGTGGATGTTGCGCGCGCTGCCGTCCCGCGTGTTCGCGGCGCGGCGATGGCGAACGAGCGCGGGCAGCTGCGCCAGCCGGGTGAGCGGCGACTCGACACCGAGCGCCGAGGTGCCGCGCAGGAACGCGCGCGCGGTCGCGACCAGGTCGTCGCTCGACCACTCGCCGGCGACGTAGGCCTCGCCGGCGCCGAGCTCGCCGCGCAGCGCGATGCGGAGGAACACGCGGTCGTCGTGGATCTGCACGCGCGCGTCGGCCGGGCCCGGGGCGCCGAGCCGCACGTGCTCGCCGCCCGGCAGCATCAGGTCGAGCCGTCCGGCGGCCCAGTGCGCGCGCAGCCGGCGCAGCGCCGCCCAGCGCAGCAGGCGAGCCGCCGGCGGGACGAGCCGCGGCATCGGCACGATCAGCGGATGAGCGAGCTCGGACACCCCGATCACACGGTATCGCATCTGCTACGAGTCAGCCGCGCTCGCGGATCGCTTCGTGCGGGCGATGATCCGGCCCGGGGCGGAGGTAGCGCGCGCCGCGCAGGTGCAGCTTCAGCGCCTGCCAGTGGATGAGCCCGATCACCTGCGCGGTCATCGCCGGGTAGCGCAGCGCGGCGGCGGCGAGCGTGCGATCCGAGAGCGCGGCGCGCGCGCCGGCGAACCGCGCGGTGAGCACGCGGCGGCCGTTCGCGCGCGCGGTGACGAGCATCTCGATCGCGAACCGTTCGGCGTCGAGCGCGGCGTCGAGCCAGAACTCGTAGCGCAGCGCGCCGTGCAGGAACGGCGACACGAAGAAGTCGCGGTCGTGGCCGAACCCGACGCGCGCGCCGCGATCGGCGAGGCGGTGCGGCTCGGCCATCGCGTAGCAGCGCCGGCCGCCGTACGTGTTGTTGACCTCGGCGATCAGCGCGCGCGGCCGCGCGGCGTCGTACGCGATGAACAAGCTGACCGGGTTGAACAGATAGCCGAGCGTGCGAAGGTTGGTGACGATGCGGCTCGGTGCCGGCTGCGCGAGCGCGGTCGTGTAGTCGCGCGGATCGAGCGCGAACAGGTTGCGGCGGCCGAGCGAGAACAGCCGGAGCTCGCGATCGAGCGCGGGCAGCTCGGCCGGATCGATCGACGCCATGTACACCGGGTAGCGGAACACCCGCGCGTGCTCGTCGTGCCGCGCGTGGACGAGCTCGCCGCGATAGAGCGCCGAGCGGAACGTCACGCGTGCGCCTCGTCGGCGAGCGCGCGCGCCGCGGCGGCGAGCCCGGACCGCATCGCGTCCTCGTGGAAGCCGTAGCCGAAGTGCGCGCCGGCGAAGTAGCAGCGCGCCGCGCAAAGCCGCGGCAGCTCGGCCTGCGCGGCGAGCGCGGCGCGATCGAGCTGCGGATGATCGAACGCGGCCTCGTGCAGCACGCCGGCCGGCTCGCGCCGCGGGTTGAGCGTGACCAGGTACGGCGCGTCGGGCAGGCCCTGCAGCCGGGTCATCGAGTAGGTCATCGCGACCCGCGCGGCGTCGGCGTCGGCGACGTAGTTCCACGCGGCGTGCGCGGCGGGCGCGCGCGGCAGGAAGCTGCGATCGGTGTGCAGCACGGTGCGGTTGCGGCTGTAGCGGAACGCGCCGAGCACGCGGCGCTCGTCGCCGGTCGGCGCGGCGAGCAGCGCGAGCGCGGTGTCGGCGTGGGTCGCGACGATGACGCGATCGTAGCGCCGCTCGGCGCCGGCGACGAGCGTCACTCCGGTGCGGTCGCGCGCGATCGTGGCGACCGGCGTGGCCAGGCGCAGCGCGAAGTTGCCGCGCGCGGCGAGCCGCGCGAGCAGGGCGTCGACGTAGCGCCGGCTGCCGCCGACGATCGTGCGCCACTGCCGCGGGCGCAGCGCCGACAGCATGCCGTGGTGGTCGAGGAACCCGAGGTAGGTCGCGGCGGGGAACGCCCCGCACCGCGCCGGCGCGAGCGACCACAGCGCGGCGGCGAGCGGCACGACGAAGCGATCGCGCAGCTCGTGCGAGATCCGGCGCGCCGCGAGGTACTCGTCGAGCGTGGTCGCCGCGACCAGCGCGCTGCCCAGATCGCGCCGCGCGAGCTGCAAGAACCGCACGACCGCCGCGACGAACCGCCAGTGGCGCGGCTCGGCGAGCCGGCGCCGCTCGGCGAACGGCGCCTCGCTGCTCCACTCGACGCCGCCGTGGACCACCGAGAACGCCATCGTGGTGCGCCGCGTGCGCAGGCCGAGCTCGTCGAGCAGCGCGCAGAACCGGGGATAGCGCTCGCGGTTGTGGACGATGAAACCCATGTCGATCGCGTGGCCATCGTGCGCGACCGTGTAGACGTGGCCGCCCGGCTGCGCGGCGGCCTCGTACAGCGTCACGTCGTGCGCGCCCGCCAGCGCGTGCGCGGCGGCGAGCCCGGCGATCCCGGAACCGACGATCGCGACGCGCATCGCGGCGTGATAGCACGACGTCATGGCCGGACGCGCGCTCGAGCTTGCCAGCCACGCCGCGCTGGTCGACCGGCCGCGCGGCGCGACCGCGCTGCTCGTGCTCGCGCACGGCGCCGGGGCCGGGATGCGCCACCCGTTCATGGCCGAGCTCGCTGGCGAGCTCGCGGCGCGCCGGATCGCGACGGTGCGCTGGGAGTTTCGTTACATGACCGCGGGCAAGCGCCGGGTCGATCCGCCCGAGGTCGCCGAGGCGTCGGTCGCCGCCGTGTGGGCCGAGGTCCGCCGCCGCTACCCGCGGCTGCCCGCGTTCGCGGGCGGCAAGTCGTTCGGCGGGCGGATGACATCGCGCGCGCACGCGGCCGCGGCGCTGCCCGGGCTGCGCGGGCTGATCTTCGTCGGCTTTCCGCTGCATCCCGCCGGGCGCCCGGGGACCGAGCGCGCCGAGCACCTGTCGCGCGCGGCCGGGCCGATGCTGTTCGTGCAAGGCACGCGCGACGCGCTGTGCGACCTCGCGCTGCTGCGGCCGGTCGTGCGGGGGCTCGGTCCGCGCGCCACGCTGGTGACGATCGATCGCGCCGATCACGGCCTCGATCGATCCGGAGCGATCGCCGAGCTCGGCGAGAACATCGCGTCGTGGATCGCGGATCGTCTATGATGGCGCGGTGTGGACGAGCTACTCGGCGCGGCACGCGGCGCAGCTGATCGGGCTGCCCGAGTCGGCGATCCGGAGCTGCATCCGCGACGGCCTGGTCGGCACGCCGGGGGCGGTGCCGGCGCAGCTGTC
This sequence comes from Kofleriaceae bacterium, assembly GCA_035516595.1. Lineage (GTDB taxonomy): Bacteria > Myxococcota_A > Polyangia > Haliangiales > Haliangiaceae > JABFXX01. Next base: position 22,373 of record DATJAE010000046.1, read on the forward strand.
GTTCCGCGATCTGTCGGCGCTGCGCACGGTCAAGGCGCTGGTCGACGCCGGCCTGCCGCTCGCCCGGGTGCGCCGCGAGCTGTGCGCGATCGTGCGCGACCTGCCGGCCGGCGGCTCGCTCGCCGAGCTCGCGGTCGAGGCGCGCGACGGCCGGATCCACGTGCGCGGCGCCGCACCGCGCGCGCCGACCGGTCAGCTCGCGCTGCCGCTCGCGCTCGCGCTCGATCCGCAGCCACCCGCGGGCGAGCTGCGCGAGCTGCCGCGCCCACCCGACGCGCCGGTGCCCGAGCCGGCACCGCCGGCGACCGCCGACCAGTGGATCGCGCGCGCGCAGCTGCTCGAGGACCGCGATCCGGTCGCGGCGATCGACGCGTATCGCCGCTCGCTGCGGCTGCGCCCCGACTGCACCGAGGCCTGGATCAACCTGGGGCGGCTGTTCGCCGAGAGCGGCGACGGCGAGGCGGCGCGGGAGTGCTTCGCGAGCGCACTCGAGCTCGATCCCGCGGAAGCGACCGCACACTACAACCTCGGGGTGATCGCACAAGATGCCGGCAAGGAAGCGGATGCGATCGATCACTATCGCCGGGCGCTGGCGCTCGATCCCCAGCTCGCCGAGGCGCACTACAACCTCGCGACCCTGTTCGATCAGTCGGGGGATTCGCGCGCGGCGATCCGCCATATCAACGAATATCGCAAGCTGACGCGCTGAGCGGTCTACAATGGGGGCATGCGGGGATGGATGTTCCTGCTGGCCTGCGGCTGCTCGTTCCACCACGGCGCGGCGATCAACGGCGACGACGACGCGGCGCTCGCTCCCGACGCGATCGGGACCGATTGCTACGGGCACGCCCCGTTCACCGCATGCATCGCGGCGCCGCCGACCGCGCAGGTGACGCTGTCGCAGGATCTCGATACCGGCGCGGCCGACGACACCCTGTGCACCGAGCTCCCGGGCGGACGGCACGTCGCGATCGGCGGAGTGACGGCCTGCGCGATCGCGGCGACCGACATCACGTTGCCCAGCGGCACCGTGCACGTCATCGGCACGCTGCCGCTCGCCCTGCTCGCGAGCGGATCGATCACGATCGGCGGCACGCTCGACGTCAGCAGCGCGGCCGGTCGCGTCGGTGCGGGCGCCGATGACGGCAGCTGCCCCATGCTCGGGGTCACCGGCGCGACGTTTGGCTGCTGCGCGGGCGGTGGCGCGGGCGGCAGCTTTGGCACGCAGGGCGGCAACGGCGGCACGGCCGAGAGCCTCTCGCTCGGCGGTGCGGCCAGCGCGGCGACCGGCTCGCCCGACCTGCTGCGCGGCGGCTGCTCGGGCGCGGCGGGTGGCAGCGGTAGCGGCGGCACGGGCGGCGGGATCGGCCACAGCGGCGGCGCGGTGTACCTGGTCGCGCGTGGCCAGATCACGCTGGGTGGCGAGATCAACGCGTCGGGCGCGGGAGGTGCGAAGGCCGGCAAGGCCGACGGCGGCGGGGGCGGCGGCGGCTCGGGTGGGCTGATCGTGCTCGACGCACCGCAACTCGCCGGCAGCGGCACGCTGGTGGCCAACGGCGGCGGGGGCGGCGGTGGCGCCGACAATGGCCACGACGGCAGCGATGGCGCCGCACCCGACCCGGACAACATCGGCGACGCGGCCGACGGCGGCAGCGCGGGTGGCGGCGCGGCGGGATCGGGTGGCAGCGGCGCGGCCGCACAGCTCGGCGCGGCGTTCGGGTTCAGCGGTGGCGCGGGTGGCGGTGGCGGTGGCGGTGGCGGCGGCGGCGGGCTCGGCGTGATCCGGCTGCGCGGCGGCGCGACGATCGGCAGCGTCACGAGCTCGCCGGGGCCGGTCGATTAGTCGAGCTCGGCGAGCCGGCGCTCGAGGAAGCGCCGCTCCGGCGCCGAGCCGACCCGCGCGAGCGCCTCGCGGTACGCGGCCCTCGCCTCGGCGCGGCGATCGAGCCGGCGCAGCAGATCGGCGCGCGCGGCGTGCAGCAGGTGATAGTCGGCGAGCGCGTCGCGCAGCGGCTCGACCTCGGCGAGGCCCGCGGCCGGGCCCTGCCACATCGCGATCGCGACCGCGCGGTTGAGCGCGATCACCGGGGACGGCGCGCGCCGGTGCAGCTCGCCGTAGAGCGCCGCGATCTGCGGCCAGTCGGTGTCGGCGGCGCGCGGCGCCGAGGCGTGGAGCGCCGCGATCGCGGCCTGCAGCGCGTACGGCCCGCCGCCGCGCACCGCAGCGGGGACGAGCGCGAGCGCCTCGTCGATCTGCGCGCGATCCCAGCGCGCGCGATCCTGGTCCTCGAGCAAGACGAGGTCGCCCGCGGCGTCGGTGCGCGCCTCGCGCCGCGCGTCGTGCAGCAGCATCAGCGCGAGCAGGCCGCGCGGCTCGGGCTCGCCGACCAGCTCGACCAGCAGCCGGCCGAGCCGGATCGCCTCGCTGCACAGGTCGCGGCGGGTCCAGCTGTCGCCCGCGCTCGCGGCGTAGCCCTCGTTGAACACCAGGTAGACCACCGCCATCACCGCGCCCGTCCGCTCCGGCAGCTCGGAGGCCTCCGGCACGTCGTACGGGATGCGCGCGTCGCGGATCTTGGTCTTGGCGCGGACCAGGCGCTGCGCCATGGTCGCCGGCGCGGTCAGGAACGCGCGCGCGATCTCGTCGGTGGTGAGCCCGCCGAGCGTGCGCAGGGTGAGCGCGACCTGCGCGTCGCGCGCGAGCGCGGGGTGGCAGCACGTGAACATCAGCCGCAGCCGGTCGTCGGCGACCGCCCGCCGCTCGGGCTCGTGCGCCTCGGGCCGGAGGTCCTCGCCGGCCACGAGCTCGCGCAGCTTCACGCGGCGGCGGATCTGGTCGATCGCCTTGTGGCGCGCGGTCGCGATCAGCCAGCCGCGCGGCTCGTCGGGCGTGCCCTCGACCGGCCAGCGCGCGAGCGCCGCGGCAAACGCGTCCTGCACCGCCTCCTCGGCCAGCTCGAAGTCGCCGTTGCACGCGCGGATCGTGGTCGCGAGCACGCGCGCGCGCTCGCGGCGAAACACGTCGGCGATCGCGGCGGCGGCTTGCATCGCTAGCCTAGTGCGAGAAGATCGGTCGCACCTCGATCGAGCCGAGCCGCGCGCTCGGGATCCGCGCCGCGATCCGGGTCGCCTCGTCGAGGTCCTTGGCCTCGATCAGGTAGTAGCCGCCGAGCTGCTCCCTGGTCTCGGCGAACGGCCCGTCGGTGACCTGGGTCTTGCCGTCGCGCACGCGCACGGTGGTCGCGTTCTCGACCGATTGCAGCCGGTTGGCGCCGACCATGTGGCCCGACGCCTTGAGCTCGGCGGTGAAGCGGTTGTACTCGCCCATCAGCGCCTGGACCTGGTCCTGGGGCAGCTCGGCCCACTTGTTCTCCTCGTCGTAGATCAGCAGCAGGTATTGCATGGCTTGGGTCCTTTCTACCCGCGGGTCGAACGAGCGGGGCGCGGATCGACAACGATCGACGCGGCCTACACGATGCGGCCCATCTCGCGATATTCCTGGCGTGCGGCCTCGAGCAGGTCGGCCGTGGTGATCGCGCGGCGCGACTCCGCGGCGATCAGCGCGGCGCGCAGCGCGGCCTTCTTGATGTAGCCGCCCGCCATCTCGAACCGCTTCGCGATCAGGTCCCAGTCGATGTTGTCGGCGAGCGGCACGCGCGCCGGGAACATGCTGCGCCACAGCCGGCGGCGCTCGGCCTCCTCCGGCAGCTCGAACATCACGGAGAACCGCACGCGGCGCTTGAACGCCTCGTCGAGCCCCTGCTCGAGGTTGGTGGCGAGCAGGGTCACGCCGTCGTAGGTCTCCATGCGCTGCAAGAGGTAGTTGACCTCGAGGTTGGCGTAGCGATCGTTGCTCGATCGCACCTCGGTGCGCTTGGAGAACAGCGCGTCGGCCTCGTCGAAGAACAGCACGGCGTGCGAGCTCTCGGCCTCGTCGAAGATCTTCGCGAGGTTCTTCTCGGTCTCGCCGATGTACTTGTTGACCACCTGCGAGAGATCGATGCGGTAGAGGTCGTAGCCGAGCTCCATCGCGAGCAGCTGCGCGACCATCGTCTTGCCGGTGCCGGGCGGCCCGGCGAGGATCGCCGACACGCCGCGGCCGTACGGCAGCTTGGCCGCGAAGCCCCAGTCCTCGAGCAGGAACGGGCGGAGCCGCGCGAACCGCACGACCTCGCGCACCGCGTCGAGCGTGTCCTTGGGCAGCACGAGGTCGTCCCACTTGAAGCCGGTCGGGATGCGCTGGGCCATGCCGCCGAGCCGGTGCGAGAACATGAGGCGCGCGGCGTCGCCGAGGTCGTCCAGCGTGACCTGGCCGGTGGGATCGCGCAGCCGGGCGCTCGCGGCGGCGCGCCGCGCCGCGCGCGCGATCGTCGCGCCGGTGAACGCGTAGCGCGCCGCGACGGTCTCGAGATCGGCCGCGTCCGCGAGCGGCGGCGGCAGCTCGCGCGTCCACAGGGTCAGGCGTTCGCGGAAGCTCGGCGGCGGGATGTCGAGCTCGAGCAGATCGGGGATCGCGTTCACCATCCAGGCGGGGCGGCTCGACAGCGTGAACACCAGCGGCACGGCGAGCCCGGCCGAGCCGTCGGCGATCGCCTGGGCGAGCGCGCGCGGCACCTCGTCCTTGATCGCGGTGCCGCCGTCGAGGATGGCGGCGGCGTCGCGCAGCGCGGCCTCGCGCAGCGCCGCGTTGATCTTGTCGGCGATGCGATCCTCGCTCGCGATCGCGGCGAGATCGATCCGCACGGCGCGCATGCCGCGCTCGGCGAGCAGCGCCTCGACCACCATCGCGCGGCCACAGCCGTCGGGTCCCGCGAGCAGGACGCGCGGCGCGATCCCGCCCTCGAGCGCGCGGCGGATCTGCGCGATCAGCTCGGGCGCCATCACGATCGCTTGGAGCGGCACCGGATACGACAGCCGCACCGTGGTGCGCACCAGCTCGTCGATCGTGTCGTGACCGCGCAGGAACGCGACCGCGCGATCGGCGAGCCGCAGGGTGCGCATCGACGCCGGCACGTGCTCGGCGCTGCCCAGCGCGATCACGCCGTGGCGGCGCAGCGGCGCACCGTCGTCGAGCCGGGTCAGCACGCGATCGTGGAGCGCGGGCTCGTGGCCGCCGATCAACCGCGCCAGGAAGCCGAGGTCGACCCGCTTGCGGGTGAAGTCGTCGAGCGCGAACGCGATCGCGCGCTCGAGCTCGTGATCGAGCTCGGGTGCGAGCAGCACGGAGACGATCGCGGTGTCGAGCTCGTCGAGCGAGAACACCCGGACCAGCCGGGCGAGCGGCGCGTCGGGCTCGAGCGCGAGCGCGGCGGCGAGCGCGGCGGCCGCGCCGGTGACCCGCGCGTCCTCGGCCGGGATCGCGGCCGCGAGCTCCGCGCCGCCGGTCAGGGTCTGCGCGACCTCCTCGCTCGACGGCCCGAACGCGCTGCCGCCGGCGAGCCGGCGGCGATGCGCGTGGATCACGAGGAACCGCGACAGGAGCGCGCGCGCGAGCTCCGCGGCGAGCTGGTTCGCGTTCGAAGTTGCCATCGACTTCGTGAGGATACACCGGGCCAGGAAGCTGGCCGGCAGGACCAGCGTAACATCGGGTACGCCATGTCCAGCACCAGCGCGACCTCCGAGCGTGGTCATCAACATTCGCAGACCGGCGGTCAGCCCGGCGCGGCCGGCCAGGCCGCGGTCGACAAGCCCGGGATCGAGGAGGTCAAGCGAGTGACCGGCAGCGGCGACCCCGCGGCGACCCGGGTCGCGCAGATCATTCGCGCGCACCGCGAGGAGCGCGACGACATCATGGCCTGGCTGCACCAGAACCGCGGCAACGCGTTCGTGCAGGAGGTCACCCATCACATGGGCGTGATCGAGCAGGCGCTGCCGCCCGGCGTCGAGCTCAAGAGCGTCAACGCGTCGATGACGATCCCCGGCGGACGCAAGCTCGGCGGTGGGTTCTGGAGCGGGTACTCGGTGAAGACCAAGGACCCGACGCAGATCTACGTCGAGGTGTCGACCACGGGCATCCGCGTGGTGGTGTCGCCGGGGCTCTACCTCGACATCGACTGGCCGGGGCGCGATGCCGAGCTGCGCGGCGCCGGGCTCGACTTCACGACCGGCAAGCCGACGGTCGACGTCGAGGACGGCGGCGGGATCGGCGTGGTCCCGCTGCGCGGCATGATCGAGGGCAAGATCACCACGCTGATCTCGGAGGCGGTCGCCGGCACCAAGCTCGCCGGCCGGTACGATCCGGTCGAGGATCCCGATCTGCAGGGCACGCTCAACAAGGTGATGGTCGGGTTCACCAAGCTGTTCGCCGGCCACGACGGGCCCGGCGGCGGCCCGAAGGAGAAGCCGCCGATCGCGACCAGCGAGATGACGAACATGACCGCCGGCGGCACGCTCGCGGTGACCGCGGGCGGCAACTTCGTCAAGGACGGCTCGGGGCTCGTGCTGTCACCCGGCGCGCCGCTGACGATCGGCGTCGACGGCGCCGGCGACGTCGGCCACATCATGGCCGGCAAGGACCTGCAGGCGCAGATCGACGCGGCCAACATCCAGGCGGTGCACCTCAGCACGCCCGGCATGCAGGTGGTCGTGAAGGGCAAGCCGGTCGCGCAGCTCGAGGCGCTCACGCTCGCACGCGGCGGCAAGGTCACGGTCGATCAGATGACGCCGCTCGGCAAGCTGGCCACGGCCGAGGCCGCAGAGTCCGGGCTGTCGCTGCTGGTCACGCTGATCGGCGTCGCGAGCCACGATCCCGCGGCGAACGACTTCTACCGCAACGCGCAGAATCCGCAGATCGTCGACGGCGTGACCCGCGGGATGATCGAGCAGCAGTTCACCGACAACCTGCACAAGCTGATCCTGCAGTATCGCCACGCCGTGCCCGGCGTCGACATCGCGCAGTCGCTGGGCATCGGTTAGCTGAACCCGAGCAGCCGGCCGCCCTGATAGACCAGGAAGCTGACCGTCCACGCCAGCACGGTCATGTAGCAGAACAGGAAGATCGGCCAGCGCAGGCCGCCGCTCTCGCGCCGCACGACCGCGAGCGTGCTCATGCACTGCATCGCGAGCGCGAAGAAGATCATCAGCGACAGCCCGACCAGGGGCGTGTAGGCGCGGCTGCCGTCGGACCGCCTGGCGGAGTGCAGCGCGTTGCGCAGCGGGCGCGACTGCGCGTCGGCGTCGCTGCCGATCGCGTAGACCTCGCCGAGCGTCGACACGAACACCTCGCGCGCCGCGAACGCGCCGACCAGACCGACGCCGATCTTCCAGTCGAAGCCGAGCGGTTTGATCGCGGGCTCGAGCGCGTGGCCGAGCTGGCCGCCCCAGCTGTGCTCGAGGTGTGCCGCCTGGGCCTGCGCCGCGATCGTGGCCCTGGCGTCGTCGCTCGGCGCGCGCTCGATCAGCGCGGCGTAGTCGGGCGAGCTGGCGGGCAGCTCGCGCGGGAAGTAGAGCAGCGCCCACAGCGCGATCGAGCACGCCAGGATCACGGTGCCGGCCTCGCGCAGGAACATCGACGACTTGCTCCACATCATGCGCAGCACGTCGGGAACGCGCGGGAAGCGGTACGGCGGCAGCTCGATGAGGAACGGCAGCCGCTTGGCCTTGAGCGGCTTCACCGTCTTGGACATCACCCACGCGGCGCACAGCGACGTGCCGACCGAGAACGCGTACATGCCGACCATCAGCAGACCCTGGGTGACGTGCGAGGCCGGGATCATCGCGGCGATCACCAGGGTGTAGACCGGCAGGCGCGCCGAGCAGGTCATCAGCGGCACGACCATCATCGTGAGGATGCGATCGCGCCGGCGCTCCATCGTGCGCGTGGCGGTGATCGCCGGCACCGCGCACGCGAAGCCGAACAGCATCGGCACGAACGCGCGGCCGTGCAGGTTCATCGACTTCATGATCCGGTCCATGAGGTAGGCGACGCGCGCGAG
>DATJAE010000047.1:0-17643 GCA_035516595.1 Kofleriaceae bacterium
GCAGAACATCTTCCGCGTGCGTCGAATCTCGGAGCATCTTGGCCGCCGTCCGACACAACTCGCGCCAGTGCGGCATGGCAATGCTCTCAAACTCGTCCCTTTGCCTGCTGCGGAAGACCATGGGATGCCCAGGGCAGGGCGTCCCTGCCTATGAATCCCACGATAAGGGCGATTTAGTCCCGGGCTGGCGACTTTTTTGTAAGAAAGTGAAAACCTCCGGGGTTACCACTGGCGGACCATTGACTCGTATCCCTGGGGTTTGCCGGGGAACATCGTGGGCCACGATGCTCCCCGTGTCCGCGGAAGACTACAACGATTGCAGGAAGGCGATCAGGTCGGCCTTCTCCTGCGCGGTGAAGCCGATTTGGAAACGGCTGTCGTAGAAATCCACCACGTCGGCGAGCGTCTGTGCCGATCCATTGTGGAAGTAGGGCGCGCGGGCGGCGAGTCCGCGCAGCACGGGACCCTTGAACTTGCCGATGTCGGCCCACTTGCCGGTGATCAGCGCGCGGCCGGGATCGGTGACCTGCCGGGTCTCGCCGGTCGTGTTGTTCCGGAGCGTGTAGAGCGGCAGGTCGGGCGTGCGCTGCGACGCATCGACCAGGCCGATGTCGAGCGGCGCGGCGATCGAGTGATCGCCGGCGTGCGGCGTGTCGTGGCAGGTGCCGCAGGTGCCGGTGAACGACGCCGGCAGCGGCGGGTTGAACGGGCCACCGGCGTTGAGCCCGCCGACGCCGGAGATCGTGATCGGCCGGCTGTTGAAGATGTCCTCGCCGCGCGCGATCGCGGCGCGCGCCGCCTCGACGCCGCCGCCCGGCGCGCCCCGCCACGCGCTGTACTCGGTGAAGATCACCGCGCTGAACGGCGCGCCGGTCTGGTAGTCGCCGAGGTTGTCGTTGATCCCGTAGTACGTCGCCTGCGCGGCGAGCGCGTCGGGGCCGCCCATCGCGTGCCGCGCGTCGGTGAGATCGTGCGCGCCGTTGTCCCAGACCTGCGCGGTGTACAGCGACGCCTCGAACTGCGCGATCGCGGCCTGCTGGGACGAGGTCAACGGGAACTGCGCCTGGGCGTGGCCGAGCGTCGCGCCGTTGGCCTGGTCCTCGAGATCGGCCGGATCGACCGACGCGAAGCACGCGCCGCCCTCGTCGCTGTGGTTGCAGTGGTCGCCGCCGGCCAGGGTCTCGCGGCCGTCCCACATCACGGCGGTCAGCAGCGGCAGGTTGGTGCTGGGCAGCGGCCGGCGAAACAGCGACAGCTGCTGCGCGCTCGCGAACCCGTAGGGATCGTCGACCGCGACCAGCGAGAACTCGGCGTTGGCCGGGATGCCGATCCCGATCCGGATCAGGCCCTTGGCGAGCAGCATCGCGTACGCCTGCTGGCGGGCCGCCACGGTCGAGACGTCGGCGGTCGGCGACACCGCCCCGTCGACCAGCGCGAAGATCGGATCGGTGCCGCCGGTGGCGGCGAAGCGCTGCTGGACCGCGCCCGGCGTGATCGTCCAGCCGGTGCTCGGGTCGTGGCAGGTGCCGCAGGTCCGGCCGTTCGTGCCGAAGCTCTGGAAGAACGGCGAGCCGAGATCGACCGACCCGGTCGTGCTGAACGTCGCCGCCTGGCCGCTCGGATTCGCGAAGGCGGTGTCGTTGGCGATCGAGTTGCCCCCGGACTTGTGGTCCGCACTCTCGCTCGGCGCGCTGGAATCGGCAGACCCGACGACGCACCCGACCGTCGCGCACAACCAGACGCAGCACCACGTCGATCGGATCATCCGAGCCCTCCGGTTCGTTGGCGCTGCAACGATATCGTCAAACGCTCGCGCTTGACCAGCCCTGACGACGCGTCACCGCCCGACCAGCGCGCGGGCGTGAGCTTCCGCACCCGACGCGCGGTTCCGCTCGACCAACCGGGTCAGCTCGGCGAGCGGAAGCGTTACATCTGGACGATCGACCGTGCCGTAGCGGCGGGTCAGGTAGATCGCGCGCAGTACGGCGTAGGCGCGATCGAGATCGTCGTTGACGATCAGGTGCTGGTACTCGCCGTAATGCTCGAGCTCCTCGATCGCCTTGCGCAGCCGGCGCTCGATCACCTCCGGAGCGTCGGTCGCGCGCTGGCGCAGCCGGGCCTCGAGCGTGCGCAGGTCGGGCGGCAGGATGAACACCTTGAGCGAGTCGGCCGGCCAGCGCGCCGACAGCGCGGCGCCGCCCTGCCAGTCGACATCGAAGATCACGTCGCGGCCCGCGGCGAGCGCGGCCTCGAGCGGCGCCTGCGCGGTGCCGTAGCGGTTGCCGAACACGAACGCGTGCTCGGCGAACTCGCCGCGCTCCGCCATCTGCTCGAACTGCTCGGGCGTGACGAACCAGTAGTCGCGGCCGTTCACCTCGCCGGGGCGGATCGGCCGCGTGGTGTACGACACCGAGAACTCGAGGCGCGGTCCGAACTCGGCGAGCAGGCGGCGGGTCAGCGTGGTCTTGCCGGCCCCCGACGGGGAGCTGACGATGACCAGGACACCGCGATCGCGCGCCGGCATCCGCGCATCATTCCACGTTCTGTACCTGCTCGCGCACCTTCTCGAGCGTCGCCTTGGCCTCGACCACCGCCGCGGTGATCTCCGCGGCCGCGCTCTTGCTGCCGATCGTGTTGAGCTCGCGCCCGATCTCCTGCACGAGGAAGTCGAGCCGGCGCCCGGCCGCCGCCTTTCCACCGACCAGCGCGCGCGCCTGATCGAGGTGGCTGTGCAGCCGGACCAGCTCCTCGGTGACGTCGGCGCGCTCCGCGAGCAGCGCGACCTCCTGGGCGAGCCGCGCCGGATCGAGCCAGCCCGCGGCATCGGCCTGCTTGTCGGCGGCCTCGTCGCGGATCAGGCGCTGCAGGCGATCGTGCAGGCGCCGGCGCAGCGCGTCGGGCATGCCCGCGGCGAGCTCGGCGATCCCGTCCTTGAGCCGCGACAGCTCGTCGATCCGCGCGACCAGCTCGCGCGCGAGCGCCTGGCCTTCCACCTCGCGCATGCCGGCGAGCTGGACCAGCGCGGCATCGAGCGCGGTCAGCACGGCGGCCTCGGCCGCGGGATCGCGATCGTCCTCCGGCACGACCACGACGCCGGGCTGCGCGAGCACGAGCGCGAGATCGGGCGGGTGCAGGCCGAGCGCGTGGGCGAGCTCGGCGAGCGCGGCGTGGGCCGCGCGCGCGGCCGCGGTGTCGATCTGCGCGGCCGCGACGTCGAGCCGCGCGCAGTGGATCGCGACGGTCACCGCGCCGCGCTCGATCGCGTTGCGGATGCGCTGCGCGATCGCCTCCTCGGTGGCGGGCGAGACCGGCGCGCCGCGCAGCTTGAGATCGACGAAGCGGTGGTTGACCGCGCGGACGTCGACCGTCGCGCGCAGCCGGGCCTGCTCGGAGACGCCCCGCCCGAAGCCGGTCATGCTGCGCACGCGACAGCAATATCACGTAGGCTCGTCGCGTGCGCTGGCCCGTCGTGCTCGTCCTGGCGGCCTGCGGCCACGAGCCGGCCGCGCCGCCGCCGATCCACTTCCTGCACACGTTCGACGCCGACGAGACCGAGCTGTTCAACTCGACGATGGCCGAGCGCGGCCTCGCGGTCGACTCGTCGCTCGTGCCGTTCGCGCGCGGGCAACAGGTGATCAGCGAGATCCTGCGCGCCGGCGAGCACTGCCCCGATCTGATCCGGATCGACGCGACCTGGCTGCCCGAGCTGGTCGCGGCCAGGCTGGTGGTCGCGCCGCCCGCCGCGCTGGTCGGGCTCGACTGGACACCCGAGGCGCGCGCGCTCGGCGAGCTCGGCGGCGCGATGTGGGGCGTGCCGCAGACGGTCGACGGGCTGGTCGTCGTGCGCGACGCCGACCTGCCCGCGCCGCGCGACCCGAGCGTCGACGCGCTGGTCGCGGCTGCGCGCGCGGTCAAGACGCCGCAGCTGCCCTACCCGCTCGCCGTGCGGGTCGACGGCTACTGGCTCGTGCCGTGGCTGCGCGGCGCGGGCGTCGAGCTCGCGCCCGGGCCCGGGATCGACGGGGACGGCGCGCGGCGCGCGCTCGCCGCGTTCGCCGCGCTGTTCGGCGACCTGGTCGCGCCGCCGCCCGCGGCCGGCGGCGAGGCGCCCGAGGAGCTGCGCCGGTGGCGCGCGCACGAGGTCGCGTACTGGGTGACCGGGCCGTGGCAGGTCGCGGCGCTCCGCGATCGCGATCGCGTCGCGGTCAGCCCGCTCGCCCACGCGCCGCGCGGCGGCCAGCTGCTGGTCGTGCCGGCGTGCAGCGCGCACCCCGCCGACGGCTGGCGGCTCGCCAGCGAGCTGACCTCGGTGACGGTCGAGCTGATCTTCGCCGACGCGTTCGCCACCGTGCCGACCCGTGCATCCGCGCTCGACTCGGCGCCGCCGCTCGCGCGCGCGCAGTACGAGGCGCTGCGCTCGGCCGAGATGCTGCCGCGCTCCACCGCGACGCCGCTGCTGTTCGACGACCTCAACCCGGCGCTCGCCGCGGTGGTGAGCGGCGACGCGACCGCGGCCGAGGCGATCGCCGGCGTGCGGCGCGGCTGGCACCGCCTGGTGGAGCGATGACCGGCTCGCTGCGCTGGCGCGTGCTGGTCGTGCTCGCGCTCGCCGTGATGGTGCCGACCGTGGTGGTCGGTGCGCTCGCGATCCTGCGCGCGCGCCACGACGTCGAGGACGAGGTCCAGCGCGGCGCGCTCGCCCACATCCGCGCGCTCGGCGCGGCGCTCGACGGCACGCTGCAGGACGCGCGGCGCACGGTCGAGCTCGCCGCCGCGTCGTGGGCCGACGCGCCCGACGACGCGCGCGAGACCCAGCTGCTGTTGCGCCGGCTGCGCCGCGACGTGCCGATCGTGCAGACCCTGTCGATCCTCGATCCGGACGGCAAGCTGCTCTACGGCGATCCGCTGCCGGGCGGCGTCGACGTCGGCTCGCATAGCTTCGGCGGCTACATCGGCGACGCGGTGTTCGAGCACGGCCGGCCGGTCGTCCACCTCGTCGTGCAGGCGCGCGGCCGCACCGGCGAGCAGATGGGCGTCGTGATCGCCGGGCTCGACCTCGGGTTCGTGCACGACGTGATCGCGGCGGCGCGGCTGGGGCCGGGCGCGCGCGTGCTCGTGGTCGACGGCGCCGGCGTGCCGGTCGCGTCCACCGGCGCGCCGCTGCCCGCGCAGTCGCTCGCGCAGCGCGACCCGGCGGTCGAGCGCGCGCTCGCGTCGTCGGTCGAGGGCACGCTCACCGCCAACGGCCTGGTCAGCGCGTACCGGAATCTCTCGAGCTACCAGTCGCTGCGCGGCGTGCGCTGGGCGATCTTGCACGAGCAGCCGGAGGGCGACGCCTACGCGCTGTCGCATCGCACGACCCGCGACACGCTCGTGGTCGGCGCGGCCGCGCTCGCGATCGCGCTCGCGCTCGGCGCGTACTTCGCGACCCGGCTGACCCGCCCGCTCGCGCTGCTCGCCCGCCGCGCCGACGCGATCGCCGCCGGCCACACCAGCGACGGCCCGCCGATCCGCGGGCCCGGCGAGATCGGCGTGCTCGCCCACTCGGTCGACGAGATGGCCCAGCGGATCGCCGAGCGCGCCGAGCTCGCGGCGGCGCTCGCGCGCGGCGACCGCCTGGCCTCGGTCGGCGTGATGTCCGCGCAGGTCGCGCACGAGATCAACAACCCGCTGACCACCGTGCTCGGCTACGCCAAGCTGCTCCAGGAGGACAAGCCGGAAGGCCACCCCGATCGCGCGGCGCTCGAGCTGATCGCCGACGAGGCCGAGCGGATGAAGAAGATCATCGGCGGGCTGCTCGAGTACGCGCGCGCGCCGCGCGCCTCCGAGCCCGCGACCCCGGCGGCGATCGGCGCCGCGCCGGGCTCGTCGGATCTCGCGACCGTGGTGCGCCACGTCGCCGCGCTGGTCGCGCCGCAGCTGCGCAAGGCGCGCGCGACGCTCGCGACCGAGATCGCGGCCGGCCCGGCGGTCGCGATCGAGCCGCACGCGCTCCAGCAAGTCCTGGTCAACCTCGTGCAGAACGCGGCGCAGGCGATGTCCGACGGCGGCGCGATCGCGATCGCGTCGCGCCCGGGACCGGGCGGCGTCGCGACGATCGTGACGGTCAGCGACGACGGCCCCGGGATCCCGGCGCGCGATCGCGCGCGCGTGTTCGATCCGTTCTTCACGACCAAGGCGCCGGGCAGCGGCACCGGCCTCGGCCTCGCGGTGTGCAAGCACCTGGTCGCGACCGCCGGCGGCTCGATCGAGCTCGGCGAGCCCGCGTCGGGCAAGGGGGCCGAGTTCCGCATCACGCTGCCCAACGCGTGAGAGGAACCGGTTCCTGCGGTCCAGGTCATGGGGCGCGTGCCCGCCAGATCGCCATCCGCAGGAGGCACGCTCCTCTGCCTGCTCCGCGCTAACCGCGCGCGCTGGCTCGCGCCCGCGCTGGCACGCGGCGTGCTCCAGTCGGCACCATGCTCGCCATGCTGCTCCTGCTCGGTCTCGGCGTCGGTATCGTCGGTACCGGCCGCGCCGGTACCGGCTGGTGGTGGCCCACGCCCACGCGCCCCCTCTGACGTCGCCGCCTCCGGCGACGTTTTCGTTTTCGGCTCCACTACGCCATCGTCAACTCGCGCCCGCAACTCGCCCACCACGGGTTGCGCGGACCGCTTCGCGATGCCGCCAACATCGCGACGTCGCGGCGTGGCGCGATCGGCATCGCGGCTGCACTGCGGGTCGTCGTCGTCGAAATCTCTCGACGCCACACCCAGGAGCAGCGTCATGTCCACTCACTTCGAAACGATCACGATCGCGCGCCTCTCGCACGTCACCGGCGGGGCCGACAACCAGCAGACCCCGCCGCCGCGGATCACCACCGGCGACGTCGTCAACACCGCCGGCCACGCCGCCGAGGCCGTGCTCGCGCCGCCCACGCTGCTCGGCCACCTCGGCCAGGCGTACCGCCAGTTCAACGACCCGCGCGTCGGCAACGGGTTCTGGGATCGCGCCGCGTACGGCTTCACGGGTCTGTTCGGCATCGACCCGCTCAAGAAGTAACGATGATCGAAGGTAGCGGTCTCGAGCCGCGGGCCCGCGAGGTCCGCGGCTCGATGATTTTTCGGCTACGGCGCGCAGCCCTCGAGCTTGTCGTCGTTCGGCGAGTCGTTGTTGACGAACAGCGGCCAGCCGCTGATGAGGTAGGCGCGCCCGCCGCTCGACCACAGGTTCTTGCTGACGCGCTCGGCCTGCGGCATCGCGTGGCTCGAGCCGCACACGTCGAGCCGGACGGTCGACAGCTGGTTGAAGAAGTCGCTCTCCTGGCGGAAGTCGAGCGCGGTGTTGGTCGAGGACGCGTGGCAGGTGCGGCAGCCGCGCTTGATCAGGCCGATGTACGTGCCCTGATCGGTGATGTTGTCGTTCCACGCCACCGGGATGTAGGTGTCGTTGGCGACCGAGCCGGCGGTGGTCACCGAGCCCGGCTTGTACATGCCGTCGATCCAGTCCTCGATCGCCGAGGTCGGCTGGGTGACCTCGACCATCGCGTTGAGCTGGCGCAGCTGGTCCTGCTGGTCGTCGAGCGTGAACCCCGAGACGGTCGAGAACTTGAACGTGGCCGGATCGAACGGCAGGAACTGGGCCGGGCCGTCGATCTGCAGGTTCTGGTAGTCGAAGTTGCTCGCGATGCCGTGGCACGCGATGCAGTTGGTCGGCACGCCGGTGTGCTTGGCGGTGCTGTCGAGCTGGGCCGCGAACTGCTGATCGCCGGCGGGGTTGTAGACCACGAAGTTCACCGGCGAGAGCCCGGGCGACGTGAACGGGATCGACGGATCGTAGACCATCGCGACCGTCGCAAACGAGCCGGTGCGATTCACCGCCTCGTCGAGCGCCGCGCTCGCCGACTTGGTGAAGTCGGCCTTGCCCGCGGTGCCGCTGTAGTTGGTCACGTAGCAGGCCACGCCGATCCCCAGGCTCGGGAACTCGATGCAGTGCATCTCGCGGCCGAGCCCGAGGTCGTTGTCGTTGTAGTAGGTCGCGGTGGCCTCGTGGCCGAACCCGCTGCCGTTCGGGAACCCGTAGCGCGACTTGAACTGGGCGAGCGAGAGCGGCGCGCCCCACCTCAGGTAGTAGGCGATCGCGTCGGCCTGCGACTCCTTCGCCGGATCCTTGCGGCCGAGGTAGTCGGGCACGGTCGCCGCGTCGCTCGTGAGGAACGCGTCCTGCGCGATCACCATGCCGTTGGTGCCCGACATGCCGACGCACTGGTCGAAGTCGGTCCACGGATCGTTCTGGTGCTGGTTGAAGCAGGTCGCGAACGTCGCGTCGTCGAACGTCGGCAGCACCTGGCTGTTGCCCTGCGAATCGATCCGGCGCGCGCGCGTGCGCACCAGGCCGCCCGACGGCCAGCGCCCGGTGTCCGAGGACGTCGGCACCGGCGCGGCGTTGCTGCTCCAGTAGTAGAGCGGGCTCTGGTGCTGCGGATCGTTGAAGTAGGTCGGCGTGGTGGTGGTCGTGGTCTGCCCGAACTTGGCCCAGTTCGCGTCGTTCTCGAGCGCGTCGGTCGGGCGGCGCAGCACCTCGAGCACCACGGTCTCGCCGGGGTGGTCGGTGTAGCCCTCGAATACAAAGTTGCGGCCGACCGTCGAGCCGCTGCCCGTGGTCGTGCCGTTCGTCGGTCCAGTGACGCAGCCCGCGAGCGCGAGCGCGATGATCGTATGCCGCACGGATCCCTCCTGGTTGGTCACCGCCGGAACGCCGCGTGCCGCAAATCTTCCCGCGCGCGCGCGGTCGTGATACGCCAGGTCCGTGCCCGCGATCCTCGTTGTCGACGATGAGCGTGGGATTCGCGCGCTGTGCAGCGACGTGCTCGGCCGCGCCGGCCACGAGGTCGAGGCGGTCGACTGCGCCGCCGGCGCGCTCGCGGCGATCGCCCGGCGCAGGTTCGACCTCGTGCTGTGCGACATCAACCTGCCCGACCAGGACGGCGTGTCGCTGCTGCCCCGCCTGCTGGTCGGCGATCCGCCGCCCGCCGTCCTGCTGATCACCGCGTACCCGACGATCGACACCGCGGTGCGCGGCATGAAGCTGGGCGCGCGCGACTACATCGCCAAGCCGTTCTCGCCCGACGAGCTGCGCCTGGTGGTGTCGCGCGCGCTCGCCGAGGACGAGCTGCGGCGCGCGCACGGCGAGCTGACCAAGCGGCTGGCCTACGGCTCGATGATCGGCGAGTCGCCGGCGATGCGCGAGCTGCGCGCGACGATCGACAAGGTCGCGCAATCCGATGCCACCGTGCTGATCACCGGCGAGAGCGGCACCGGCAAGGAGCTGGTCGCGCGCGCGCTGCACTTCGCGGGGCGGCGCGCGAGCGGGCCGTTCGTCCCGGTCAACTGCGGCGCGCTGGTCGGCACGCTGCTCGACAGCGAGCTGTTCGGCCACGTGCGCGGCGCGTTCACCGGCGCCGACACGTCGAAGCGCGGGCTGTTCGTCGCCGCCGATTCCGGAACGCTGTTTCTCGACGAGATCGGCGAGCTGCCGCTCGAGCTCCAGCCCAAGCTCTTGCGCGCCGTCCAGGACGGCGAGGTCAAGCCGGTCGGCGGCACCACCGCGATCCGCGCCGACGCCCGGGTGATCGCCGCGACCAACCGATCTCTCGCGGACCAGATCCGGAGCGGCGCGTTTCGCGAAGATCTGTATTATCGCCTCGCGGTGATCACGATCGAGGTGCCTGCCCTGCGCAACCGGCCGGGCGACGTTCCGCTGCTGGCGCGCCACTTCGCCGAGCAAGCGGCGCTGCGCGCCGAGCGCGGCCGGGTCGTGCTCACCGACGCCGCGCTGGCCGCGCTGTCGGCGCAGCCGTGGCCCGGCAACGTGCGCGAGCTGGAGAACGCGATCGAACGCGCCGTGATCCTCGCGGCGGGCGACGTGCTCGACGTCGCCGACGTCGCCGGCCCCCGTCCCACCGCGCCCGGCGCCACGTTCGCCACGTTCACCGGGGATCACGTGCCCACGCTCGACGAGCTCGAGCGCGCGCACATCCTCAAGGTGCTCGAGCTGTGCGACGGCCAGAAGACCAAGGCGGCCCAGCTGCTCGGGATCAACCGCACCACGCTGTGGAAGAAGCTCCGCCAGTACGGCCTCGACGGTGAGGGCGCGCCGTGATCTGGTGGATCGTCGCCGCCGGCACCGTGCTCGGCCTCGGGCTCGCGATCGGCGTGCCGTACTTCGTGATCAAGCCGCTCGGCGTCGGCCTCTACACCCGCGCGCGCATGCCCAAGCCGCGCGCGATCGCGATCACGATCGACGACGGCCCGGATCCGAAGTTCACGCCGCACGTGCTCGACGTGCTCGCCGCGCACGGCGTCAAGGCCACGTTCTTCGTGGTCGGCGAGCGCGCCGAGGCCCACCCCGACCTCATCCAGCGGATCGCGGCCGAGGGCCACGAGCTGGCCAGCCACAGCTACACCCACCGCCACGCGCTGTTCGATCGCAAGCCGCTCGAGGGCTGGTACGACACCCGGCGCGGTGTCCAGCACCTCGAGGCCATGCTCGGCCAGCGCACCCGGTGGTTCCGCGCGCCGTGGGGCGCGTACTCGTGGTCGGTGCTCGCGGCGGTGCGCGCGCACGGCCTGGTGCCGGTCAACTGGTCGATCGAGTCGCGCGACTGGCATCCCGAGTTCCGGCCGCCCGACGTCGTGGCGCGCGTGCTCGGCGCCGCGGCGCCCGGCGCGATCATCGTGATGCACGACTCGGGGCGCGGCGCGACCAAGATGATCCACGCGATCGATCCGATCCTGCACGGCCTGCGCGAGCGCGGCCTGTTGCCCGGCCCGCTGTCGCAGCTCGAGCGCGACGACTAGCGCTGCGCGCGTCGATCAACGCCTCAGGGTCTCGGCGACCTTGCGGAACTGATCGAGGTACTTCGCCTGGCGGGTCGCGACCACGACGACCTGGACGAAGCTCGCGCCGTCGGGCTGGGTCGCGACCAGCATGCCGCCGCGATCCGAGCGCTCGCCGGTCCACGTCACCGGCTTGCCGAGCAGCGTGCCGGGCTCGCTCGCCGGGCCCTCGGTCGTGCGGTCCGGCGACGAGTCGAACGCGATCGTGAGGCTGCCCGGGTACAGCGACAGCGGGCGCAGCGGATGGAGCTCGTAGCGATCGAAGTCGGGGCCGGGCTGGTGCACGACGACGTAGTCCTCGGGCACCGTGACCGTGAACGGCGCGAGCAGCGTGCGCGTGCCGGCGGCGCGCACCAGCCGGCGCGGCCCGGGGCGCAACGTCGCGGCGATCTGCTCGGCCGCGGTCGTGCAGCTCGCCGCGTCGGGCACCAGCCCCGGCGTGATGTCGAACGACACCGTCTGGAGCGTCGCGTCGGGCAGCGCGAGCAGGAGCCCGAGCACCAGCGCGTGGTCGGCGCCATCCTCGACGTGCGCGAACATCGGTCTCGCGGCGAACGCGCGGATCGCCGGATCGCCGAGCGCGATCGGCGCGACCTCGACCTCGTCGCCGTAGATCGCGCGCAGGAAGCGCGGCGCCTCGTCGGCGAGCGACCCCGGGTGGACCACCGCATCCGGCTCGGCCTTGGCGCGATCCGGATCGAGCTGCCAGGTCTCCTCGGCGAAGATCACGAACGCGTCGTCGCCCGGCTCGGCGCCGGCCGACGCGCCGCCGCCGATCATCGCGCGCTCCTCCTGCTCGGGCGGCTTGGGCGCGTCCATGATGCCGAACGCGCGCGGCTCCGAGCGCGCCGCGCTCGAGCCGCGATAGGCCAGCCGCCCGGCGAGCAGCGTCGCGTCGCGATCGAGCGCGAACGCGAGCTTGCCGCAGTGCAGCTGCGCGACCGGCGCGGCGTGTGGCGCTGCCGGGGCGGAGGGCGACGAGCCACAACCGACGAGCGCGAGCGCGAGCGACCAGCGGGGCATCCCGATGCAACGCCCGGAGCGGCGGGAAAATTCACTCAGGGCCCGAACACCGTGATCCAGCCATGGATCTGCATGTCCGAGCCGATGTAGCCGCCGACCAGCGCGATGTGGCCTGCGAGATCGCCGGCGATGTCCTCGCGCTGGACGCCGAGCAGGTAGGTCTCGTCGCCCTGGCTGGGCCGCGTCAGCGTCCAGCTCGGCACCCCGAGCGCGCTCACCCGCGTCAGCACGAACGGCTCGCCGAACGGACTCGGCTCGTCGCTCACGTTGTAGGTCCACGCCAGCTCGCCGGTGCCGAGCACGGCGACGCCGACATCGGACTGGACGCTGCCGAGGCCGTTCACGCGCGTGAAGAAGTCGCGCGTCCCGCTCTCGGCGATCCGATCGAGGTAGGCCTCCGAGTGCCCCGAGCTGGTCGACACGATGTGATCGAAGCCGTCGATCGCGATCATCGGATCGTAGGTGTAACCGGCGGCGGACAGCAGCCCCGCGAGCTCGCTGCCGTCGCTCGCGAAGCCCTGGTAGTAGAGCGGCTCGCCCATCCCGGGCGCCTCGACCGCGGCCCAGGTCTGGCCCTGCGAGTCGACCGCGATGCTGTTGGTATCGAAGATCCCGCTCGCCGACTGCTGCCAGCGCTGCGTGCCGGTGCTCGACCACGACGCGAGCGTCTCGCTGCGGGTCGGGGCACCGTGCGCGAGCACGATGTCGCCGGTCGCCGAGACATCCATCCAGTGCTGGAACGGCGGGCCGATCGGGGTCGGGCAGGTCGTCGCCACGCTGCCGAGCGGCACGCTCCAGTTGATCGAGCCATCATCGGGCTCGAGCTGGACCAGGTTGGCACACGAGTCGACGTCGATCATGTCGCCGGGGCCGATCCGGATCTGCTGCGCGGCGATCGGCTGGGTCCACAGCACGTTGCCGACCGGATCGAGCTTGACCACGTGCGCGCTGCTGCCGACCACCAGGTTGCCCGCGCTGTCGAACGCGGCGGCGACCAGCTGCTCGCCCGGCAGGATCAGCTCGCTGCGCAGCTCGTGCGGCTGCGCCGCGAAGCTGACGCCGACCTGCACCGTGCCCGAGCCGATGTTGAGCGTGCAGGTCTCGGTGTTCCCGGCGCACGCGCCGGTGAACGGCCCGAGCTGCGACGGCGTCGACGCGACGATCGTGTACGCGCCGGCCGGGACCGCGACGGTGCAGCTCGCGGTGCAGGTCGCGACGAGCTCGCCGAGCGCTTCGTAGACCGAGACATCGCCGGGCACGCCCGACAGCGTCAGCTCGAACGCGGTGTCGGGGACGGTGAGCAGCTGCATCCCCTCGATCCCGCCGGCCTGCGCCGTGATCGTGGTCGAGCCCGCGTTGACCCCGGTCGCGATCCCGCCGGCGGTGACCGTCGCGACCGTCGGATCGCCGGTGCCCCACGTCACCTGCGTGGTGAGATCGAGCTGGCTCGCGTCGTCGAACGTCCCGGTCGCGGCCATCGCGAGGCCGGCGCCGACCGCGGTGGTCGGACTGGCCGGCGTGACCGCGATCGCTTGCAGCGCCGCCGTGGTGACCGTGAGCTGCGCGCTGGCCATCACGCCGCCGAGCTGCGCGGTGACGCCGACCGGGCCGGTGCTCGCGCCGGGCGTCGCGACGCCGCTGGCATCGATCGTCGCGATCGTCATGTCGCTGGTGCCCCACGTGACCTGCGTGCTGAGGTCGGCGGTCGTGAGGTCGCTGTACGTGCCGGTCGCGGTCAGCTGGCGGGTGAAGCCCTGCGGCAACGAGCTCGCGCCCGGCGCGATCGCGATCGACGTCAGCGTCGCGGCGGTCACGGTGAGCGGCGCGGTGCCGGCCACGCTGCCCGAGGTCGCCGACACGGTCGTCGTGCCGGCGGCGAGCGCGAACGCCTTGCCGTGCGCGCCGCGCGCGTTGGCGACCTGCGCGACCGTCGGCGCGTCGTCGCTCCACGTCACCTGCTGGGTGAGGTCGGCGGTCGAGTTGTCGCTGAACGTGCCGGTCGCGATCAGCTGCTCGGTCGTGCCCGCGGCGAGCGACGGCATCGGCACGGTCACCGCGATCGACACCAGCACGGCGGGCGTCACGGAGAGATCGAACGTCCCCGCGACCGCGCCGAGCTGCGCGGTCACCGTCGTGGAGCCGACGTCGACGCCGGTCGCCAGCCCCTGCGAGCCGGAGGCGTTCGACACCGTCGCGATCCCGGTCGGGTCGGTCGACCACGCGACCTGGGTCGTGAGATCGGCGGTCGACGTGTCCGAGTAGGTGCCGGTCGCGGTCAGCTGATCGGTGAAGCCCTTGGCGACCGACGACGACACGCCGGTCACCGCGATCGACACCAGCTGCGCCCCGGTGACGTGCAGCGTGGTCGAGCCACTGATCGCGCCGAGCTTGGCGGTGATCGTGGCGTCGCCGGCCGCCGCGCCGTGCGCGAGGCCGGCCGCGGAGATCGTCGCGGCGCTCGCGTCGCTCGACCACGTGACCTGCGAGGTCAGGTCCAGCTGCGACGCATCGGTGAACGTGCCGGTCGCGGTGAACTGCAGGTCGAGGCCCGCCGCGATCGACGGTCCCGGCGGGGTCACCGCGATCGACACCAGCTGCGCCGCGGTCACGCTGACCGTCGCGCTGCCCGAGACGCCGAGCATGCCGGCGGTGATCGTCGCGCCGCCGACCTTCTCGCCGGTCACCACGCCGCCCGCGACGCTCGCGATCGTCGCGTCGCTGGTCGTCCAGCTCGCGCTCGCGGTCAGGTCCTGCGTCGTCATGTCGGAGAACGTGCCGGTCGCGACCAGCGGCTGGGTGAGGCCGGCCGGCACCGACGAGGTCGGCGGCGTCACCGCGATCGACACCAGCACCGCCGCGGTCACCGTGATCTGCGCCGTCGCGGTCAGCGCGCCGAGCTGGGCCGAGATCGTGACCTGGCCCGGCGCGACGCCGTGCACCCGGCCGGCGTCGACCGTCGCCATGCCCGGATCGCTGGTCGTCCAGGTCGCCTGCGCGGTCACGTCCATCACGCCGGTCGGGCCGAACGCGGTCGCGGCGAGCTGGAGGTCGGTGCCGCTGGCGAGCTGCGCCGATCCGACGTCGATCACGAGCGCGGTCGGCGCCGACGACGCGTCGGGCATGGCATCGCCGGGCGGAGCGTCGGCCGGGGTGCTGCCGCCGCCGCCGCATGCCACGAGCAACGCGGTCACGAGCGACCAGCGCACGCGTCGAGGGTATCACGCTCGCAGGGCGGCGAGCGCGGCCGCGAAGTCCTCGGGCGGGCGTGTGTCGAACCTCACGCGCGTTCCGGTCGCCGGATGATCGAACGCGAGGTGCTCGGCATGGAGCGCCTGGCGCGCGATCACGCGCGGTGCGCCCCGGCGCCCGTAGACCGGATCGCCGACCAGCGGCCAGCCGTGATCGGCGGCGTGAACGCGGATCTGATGCGTGCGGCCGGTCTCGAGCACGAGCCGGACCAGCGCGGCGTCGCGCAGCGACTCGACGATCTGCCAGTGCGTGACCGCGGGCTTGCCGGCCTGGACCTTCGACGAGAACCGCTTGCGATCGACCGGATGGCGGCCGTACAGCGTGCGCAGCGTCCCGCTCGGCGCCGGCGGCGCGGGCGAGGTGATCGCGAGGTACGAGCGCTCCACACCTGGCTCGCCCCGGCTCTTGGCCGCGAACTGCGCGGTGAGCGAGGCGTGCGCGCGATCCGACTTGGCCGCGACCAGCACGCCGCTGGTGTCCTTGTCGAGCCGGTGCACGATGCCCGGGCGCATCACGCCGCCGATTCCCGACAGGTCGGTGCAGTGGTAGAGCAGCGCGTTGACCAGCGTGCCGCTCGCGTGACCTGCCGCGGGATGGACGACCAGCCCGGCCGGCTTGTCGATCACGATGAGGTCGCGATCCTCGTGCAGCACGACCAGCGGGATCGGCTCGGGCAGGACCTCGAGCGGATCGGGCGGCGGCACGCGCACCTCGATCGCGTCGCCCGCCTTGACCCGGGCGCCGGGCCTGGTCGCGATCGCGCCACCGACCGACACGTTGCCGCCGTCGATCAGCCGCTGGACCTGCGCGCGCGACAGCTGGTCGATCGCGTCGGCGATCACCGCGTCGAGCCGGCCGCCCGCCTGCTCCGCCGTGACCTCGAGGTCGATGCGGAGCTCGTCGTCTACCAGATCTTCGATTTGACGTGGCCCTTCGACTTGACCAGCACGTCGACGATCGCGCGCTCGTAGATGTGCTGGCCGAAGATGTCCTCGGTGACGCGGCTCTTGAACAGCTCGCGACCCTCGTTGATCTCGTCGGCCATGACCTCGAACAGGGTGTCGTTGGCGATGCCTTCGAGGATCTTCGGCTCGTGATAGAGGGTCAGGTCCGAAGCGATCGCGCGCGCGAGCTGGCGGGCGCGCTTCGGGTTGTCGATCAAGGTCGCCATGGCGCGATCGTATGGTGACGCGCCGCGCGCATCAAGGCCCGGGCCGTCATGTCGCCTCGTCGTCCGCCTCGCCG
This sequence comes from Kofleriaceae bacterium, assembly GCA_035516595.1. Classification (GTDB taxonomy): domain Bacteria; phylum Myxococcota_A; class Polyangia; order Haliangiales; family Haliangiaceae; genus JABFXX01. The sequence goes on from DATJAE010000047.1 coordinate 16,395, forward strand.
CTCGGCCGCGCGGCGCGATAGCGCTCGAGGTAGGTCTGCTTGACGCGCTCGATGTCGAGCCCGAGCGCGCGCGCGTACTCCTGGAGAAAGCCGCGCACGTAGACCGCGGCCGGCAGCTTGGCGAACACCTCGCCCTCGAGCGCCTGCAGGTAGGCCATGCCGATCTTCGAGCGCTCGGCGATCTCGCGCAGCTCGACGCCGATCGCCTCGCGGATCTGGCGGAGCAGCGGGCCGGAGAACGCGGTGGTCGGCGTGATCTCCGGCATCGGCGGGCGGATCGTCATCGTCACCGAGTCCTCGTGCTTGGCGGCCTGGCGCGGCGCCGATAGCGCGTCGCTGGTGTGTGGCACCGGCATCGGCACGCCGTCGGGGAACAGCTCGAGGTCGTAGTCCTTGCGCTTGGCCGCGTCCATCAGCGTCGTGTACGCGAGGTCGAGCCGGCGGTGCACCGCCTCCAGGCTCGCCGGGTCGTAGAGCCCCGACACCGCGATCGACTCGGCGCCGTAGATGTCGCGCACGCGGCGGTTGGCGCGGCGGATGTCCTCGAAGCTCGCGGTCGGCGGCACCTCGAGCAGCTCGTAGTGCGAGTCGGGCGGCAGGACGTCGCCGTCGCGATCCGGCGCGCGCACCGCGAGCAGGCCGCGCGCGACCCGCTCGAAGCACTTCGCGATCCGGGTCTCGGGGTGCTCGATCAGCAGCGGCCGGCGGCGCCGGGTCGACGCCCACACCGCCTCGTCGTACTCGAGGTGGCCGAGGTAGCGGATCGGCGTGCCGAGCCGGCGGCGCGCCGCCGACGCGACCGAGCGGCCGAGCTCCATGTCCGACTTGCTGCGCGCCGCGTTGATCACCAGATGCGGCGAGTAGCCGAGGATCGCGTCGCGCAGCGCCTCGAGCTGTCTCGGCTCGGGGGTCTCGGCGTGGATCGCGGCGAGGTAGAGGTCGAGCGCGCTCGGCATGCCGCCCTCGTGGTCGCGCGGCTCGCCGAGCGCCGCGAGCTCGCCGAGCCCGAGCCGGGCAAGCCGCGCCAGGAACGCCGCCTTGACGAAGCGGTGCATCAGCTCGATCGACGTCGGATCGGGCACCGCGACCACCATCGAGATGTCGGCCTCGAGGAACAGCTCGAGCGTCGCGGGGTCGAGCCCGGGCGCGAGGTCGACCACGACCCAGTCGGCGGGCAGCGCGCGCAGCTGCACCGCGAGCTCGCGCACGACCTCGCGCGGCGGGCTGGCGACCTCGGGCGGATCGTAGA
>DATJAE010000048.1:0-9212 GCA_035516595.1 Kofleriaceae bacterium
CGATCAGCTGGCGCGCGCTCGCGCGCACCGCCTCGATCGAGGGACCGGCCATCGAGCCGGAGGTGTCGACCACCAGCGCGAGGTTGATCGGCGCGCGCCGCGCGTCGGGCACCTGCTTGCCGACGATGCGCAGCCGCACGCCGAGCTCGCTGGTCGCGCTGGCGATCACGGCCGAGGTCGACGCGTCGGCCGACAGCTCGATGAGCTGCGGATCGGCGTGCACCACCAGCGGAGGCGCGGTCGCCGCGACCGTGGGTGGCGCGTGGTGGTGCGCACATGCGGCGAGCGCGAGCAGCGGGAATAAACCGAGGCGAGCCATGTCTGGCTTGCACGCATGGCACCGCGCGGCGATCTACTCGACGCCGTACTTCTTGAGCTTGTCGTACAGCGTGCGCTCGCCGATCCCGAGCAGCTCGGCGGCCTTGCGGCGGTTGCCGTCGACCACCGCGAGCGCGTGCAGGATGGCCTCCTTCTCGAGCTCGACCAGCGGGCGGACTTCGCCGGAGCTTGCCGACGGTCCGCGCGCCGGACCGCTCGGCTCGTCGATCCACAGGTGGCTGGCATCGATCGCGTCGCCGTCGGCGAGGATCGCGGCGCGCTCGAGCGCGTTGGCGAGCTCGCGCACGTTGCCGCGCCAGCTCGCCGCGAGGATGCGCTGCTCGGCGGCGCGGGTCAGGGTCGGCACCGAGCGCTTGAGGTCGTGTGCGATCCGCACGAGCAGCGCCCTGGCGATCGGCAGGATGTCGGCCTTGCGCTCGCGCAGCGGCGGCAGCTTGATCGGGAACACCGCGAGCCGGTGATAGAGGTCCTCGCGGAACGTGCCGGCGTCGACCATCGCGCGCAGGTCGCGGTTGGTCGCGGCGACCCAGCGCACGTCGACCTCGATCGTGCGGCTGCCGCCGACCCGCTCGAACCGGCGCTCCTGGAGCACGCGCAACAGCTTGGCCTGGAGCTCGGGCTTGAGCTCGCCGACCTCGTCGAGAAAGAACGTGCCGCCCTCGGCGAGCTCGAGCCGGCCGCGCTTGCGCTCGGTCGCCCCGGTGAACGCGCCCTTCTCGTGGCCGAACAGCTCGCTCTCGAGCAGCGCCTCGCCGAGCGACGCGCAGTTGATCGCCATGAACGGCCGCGCCGCGCGCTCGCCGAGCGCGTGCAGCGCGCGCGCCGCGACCTCCTTGCCGGTGCCGCTCTCGCCGAGCAACAGCACGGTCGCGTGGGTGCGCGCGACCTTGTCGATCGCGTCGACCACCGGCTTCATCGCCGGATCGCCGTAGGTGAGCGGCGGGCCGCTGTCCTCGGCGTGGCGGGTCGCACCGTCGACCCGATCGCGCAGGCCGCGGCGCTCGACCGCGCGCTGCGCGAGCAGGCGCAGCTCGTCGGGCCCGCTGATCGGCTTCTGGAGGTACTCGAACGCGCCGAGCTTCATCGCCTCGACCGCGTTGTCGACCGTGCCGTGCGCGGTCATCACGATGACCTCGACCTCGGGCTGCTCGGCGCGCACCTTGCGCAGCAGCGCCATGCCGTCGAGCCCCGGCATCTTGAGATCGGTGATCACGAGGTCGAAGCCGCGCTCGTCGAGCAGCTTGGCCGCGGCCTTGCCGTCGGGCGCGGTCACGACGACGTGATCGTCGAGCGCGAGCGCGTCGGCGAGGAACTCGCGCAGCCCGGGTTCGTCATCGGCGACGAGGATGCGTGCCATGGCTAGCTTTATCGTGGAATCGCGATGCGGAACACCGCACCGCCTCCCGGATTGTCCGACACGCCGATCGTCCCGCCGTGCGCCATCACGATCCGCCGCGCGATCGCGAGCCCGAGGCCGGTGCCCTGCGTCTTCTTGGTGTAGAACGGCTCGAAGATCCGCTCGCGATCGGCCGGCGGGACGCCCGGCCCGCGATCGCCGACCTCGACGATCAGCCGATCGCCCTCGACCCGCGCGGCCAGCCGCACCGGCGGCGGTCCCGCGGCGCGCGCGTTGTCGATCAGGTTCGCGAACACCTGGCGCATGCGGTCGGCGTCGAGCGGCCAGGTCAGCGCGCCGGCGGCGAGCTCGACCGGCGCGTCGCCCGCCGCCGCCGCGAGCAGCTCGGGCACCGAGATCTCGGCGCGATGCAGCTCGCCGTGGCGCACGAACGCGAGCAGGTCGTTGGTCAGCTTCTCGAGCCGCTGGGCCTCGTCGACCACGCGCGCCGCCTTGGCCGCGGCCTTGTCGCCGGCCGGCAGCGCGGCGGCCAGGAGCTGCGCGTTGCCCTTGAGCGACGCCAGCGGGTTCTTGATCTCGTGCGCGAGCACCGCCGACATCTCGCCGAGGCTGGCGAGCCGGCGCTCGTGCTCGCGGGCGCGCTCCTCGGCGTTGCGCCGCAGCTCGCGCCGGACCAGCGCGATCGCGACGCCGAGCAGCACGAGCGCCGCGATCGCGCCGATCGCGAGCGTGCGCGTCGCCGAGCCGCGCAGCTCGTTGGCCTGCTCGGTGATCATCTCCACGATCACCCAGCCGCCGCGCATCGCGCCGCGGCGGGACGCCAGCCGCGACACGACGCGCACGCGATCGCCGATCGTCGTGATGCGCGGCCGCTCGAACGCGGGCTCGAGCGCGCCGAGCGGCGTGCCGCCCGACGCGGTGATCCGCCCGCTCCGGCCATCGACGGTCGCGACGTAGGTCAGCCCGTCCGCCGCGTGTTCCTGGACGATCTGGGCCAGGTCGTCGCTGGTCGGCGCTCCACCGAGCTCGACGAAGTCGACGTGGATGCGTTGCTCCATCGCCGCGACCTGGCCCTCGCGCACCGTCGCGTACGCGTCGCTGATCGTCGCGCGGGTCGACCATGCGGTCGCGACCAGCGCGGCGGCGAGCAACGCGAACGTGACGGCGAGCGGCGGGATCCGGCGGCCCATCCGCTGCGAGGATACGCCGCGTTCAAAGGTTCGTGGCACCCTTGAGGCCCGGCGACGTGCTCAGGCCATGCCGGCTGCGCATCCCGAACTTGCGCGCGTGCCGCATCATCGGATGCGACTCCTGGAACGCCTTGAACTCGTCGAGCGTGACCACGCCATCGCCGTTGGCGTCGATCTTCTCGAACCGCGCGGTCGCGCGATCGTCGATCATCGCCTTGCGCTCCGACGGCTCGAGCTTGCCGTCGTGGTTGGTGTCGTACTTCTCGAGGATCTTGGCCTTGCGCGCCTCGCGCTTGGCCTTGAAGTCGGCGCGCATCGCGGCGCGCTCCTGCGCGTCGAGCTTGCCGTCCCCGTTGGTGTCGTACTTCTGCAGGATCGCGGCCTTGCCGCCGCCGTCGCCGAGGCCCTGGGCCGCGGCAAATCCGCCGACGCCGGCGAGCGTGCCGGCGAGGGCCAGTGCGAGCTTCATCTTGGTCAACATCGAAGTCCTCCTTGTTCGAGGACGCGCTAGTGCGACCGGCGTGCCGCGTGTAACACCGCGACCGTGCTCGCGCGGTGGCGCGCCGACCTGCAGGCTTCGCAGGCCGGTCTGCGGGTTCCGCAGTCACGGCTGCGGCTCGACGGGCGCGGCCGATCCCGAGCCGAGCGCGCGCGGCGGCGGGATCGCCGGAGGCGGCGGCGGCAACACCGGCGGCGGCTCGGAGGTCTCGGCCTGCATCGCGGCCGGCGGCGGCGGCGCGGGAATGTCGTCGACGTCGACGTCGTGATCCGACAGCAGCTTGATCGCGGCGGCGCGCTGGCGGTCGTCGAGCAGCGCGAGCGCGCGCCCGATCGCATCCTTCACGTCGGCGCGCTTCTGATCCTCGATCCTCGCGATGCTCGCCTGCACCGCGGGCGACGCCGATCCGGATCCCGATCCGGAGCCGCTGCCGCCGCCGTGCCGGCCGCGCCCCATCCCGCCGCCGCCCATCCGCATCCCGCCGTGCCGGCCGCCGCGCATCGGTGCCTGCGACGCGTCGGGGTTCTGCGGCTTGTTCGCGGAGCGCGACTGCGCGTCGAGCTGCTCGAGCTCGGCCGCGAGCCCGGTGTCGATGTCGCGCAGCTTGCCGAGCTGATCGTCGGTCAGGTGGAGCTGTCCCGAGGCGTCGACCAGGTATCCGATCGGCGTGCCCGACGACGGCGGGAGCGGCGGGACCTCGTCGCTCGCGGTTTTCGGCGCCGGCGCGTCGTGATGGCAGGCGCTCGAGGCCAGCGCGAGCGCGAGCGCGACACGCACGATCACGCGGCCAGTCTAGCTGCTACGCGGCGCGACGCCTTGTAGCTTCGGTGAACGAGTGTTAAGCCCGTTTCGCCCCAAACGAGGAGGTCTCACGTGTTGAAGGCAAGCACGCTCATCGTCGCGATCATGGCGCTCGGCGCCGTCGCGACCGCACAACCCGCCGATCGCGATCATCACGATCACGATCGCGGGCCACCCGAGGTCCGCGACATCGAACCCGCCTCCGGACCGGTCGGCACGACCGTCACGATCCACGGCCACGACATTCCGGCCGGCGCGACGGTGATGATCGGCAAGCAGCACATCACGTCGGCCGCGGCCGGTGCGCACGCCTGGACGTTCACCGTCCCGGCGACCCTGCACCCCGGCGCGCACCCGATCGAGATCGAGGTCGCCGGCAAGGTGACGCCGGTCGGCACGTTCGAGGTGACCGCTGCAGCCGAACCGCCGCCGCCGCCGCCCGCGATGGGCGGCGAGGCGCACCACCACGACTGGAAGCTCGACCGCCCCGTGGTCAGCAGCTACTGGCCGACCAAGGGCAAGGTGGGCTCGCACGTCCGCATCCGCGGCGAGAACTTCCCGGCCGACGCGATGGTGCTGTGGAACGACACCCAGGTCACCGGCGCCAAGGTCACCCCGACCGAGATCGAGCTCGCCGTGCCCGCCGGCTCGACCGGCACGGGCATGATCGCGATCCAGCATCCGGGCGGCCGGCCGCTGCCGGTCGGTCAGTTCGAGGTCACGACGTTCGACGCCGCGGCCGAGTGGAAGCACGAGGAAGACGAGCGCAAGAAGGCCGCCGAAGCGGCGTGGGCCGCGCGCTCCAAGGAGATCGCGAAGGACAAGGCCGCGCGCGAGGCCGCGTTCGCGGCGGCCGAGGCCGACCTCGACAAGACGCGCGAGCAGCGTCGCGCCGCCCGGCTCGCCGAGCTGCGCGGCAAGTGGGAGGCCGCATTCCTCGCCGATCCCGAGACCCAGGCCGAGCTGACGCTGCACGGCCAGCGCCTCGCCGATCTCGCGCGCATGAAGGAGATCGCGGAGGAGCAGGACAACGGCAAGCTCGCGGTGCGGATCGGCGTCGCACTGGATCACGAGAACCAACGCCACGACCAACGCATGGCCGCGCTCAAGGCCGCGTTCCACAAGTGAAAGGATCGAACATGAACAAGCGAATCTGCGCGATCGTGTTCGCCGCCGCCGCGCTCGTGGCGTGCAACAAGAAGAAGGACGAGAACCCGGCGCCGCCGCCACCGGCCGCCGGCACCGGCAGCGGCAGCGCGATGGCCGGCAGCGGCAGCGCGATGGCCGGCAGCGCCGAGGCGGCTGGCAGCGACGTCCCGACCGAAGAGGACTTCGAGGATCAGGCCAAGACCAAGATCACCGACAAGAACGTCGACAGCCAGCTGTCCGACCTCGAGAAGCAGCTGGCGCAGTGAGCCCGCGCCGGGCGTTAGCCTAGCTGCGCATCTGCGCGCGGAGCTGCGCGACCTGCTCGAGCGCGATCGCGAGCAGGCCGTCGCCGGGGCGCGCGTGCGCCCAGTGCATGCTCGCGGCGACGAACACCTCCTGGATGTACGCGAACGAGAAGCCGTCGGTGAGCTCGACGAGCTGGACGCGCCCGGCGTGGTCGAGCCGCAGCGCCGGCGCGAGGCGCTCGTTCCACCCCGCGACGTACACCGCACGCGTCGCCGCCGAGGGCAGCTCGAAGTGATACTTGCGATCGAACCGGCTCGGGCGCTCGACGATCGACGGATCGAGCCGCTCGGGGTGGTTCGTGGTCGCGATCGTGAGGATGCCGGTGTTCTCGGCAAAGCCGTCGAGCTCGTTCAGGAAGAACGAGCGCGAGCCTTCGACCAGCAGCGCGTCGATGTCCTCGAGCACCATGATGCAGGGCGCCTGGCCGCGCGCGCGTGCGAACACCGACTCGACCAGCGCCTGCGGCGTCTCGTACTGCGCCTGGAAGCTGCGGACGTACAGGCACGGGATCGCGAGCTCGCGCACCAGCGCCTTCACGCACAGCGTCTTGCCGTTACCGGGCGGCCCGATGAACAGCGCGCCGCGCCGCCACGGCACGCGCGCGTCCTCGTAGGTCGCGCGCGCGGCGAGGAACTGGTGGAAGTCGTCCCGGATCTGCCGGCTGAAGCTGCCCTCGAGCACGAGCTGATCGAAGCTGGCAGCCTGCACGGCGGCGTAGAGCTTCTCGTCCTTGTGGAAGCAGCCGTTGCTGAACACGAGGATCTCGCCGCGCACCTCGTGGTTCCAGCGCGACACCTCGGCGAAGAACGACTCGGTCGTCGCGCGATCGCGGCCGACCACGTAGAAGCGCTGCCGCTCGCAGCTGCCGCCGGGATACTCGAGCGAGATCAGGTCGAACGTCTCGTCGCGCCAGGTCACCTCGTGCCACGTGTTCGCGAACGAGCGCCGCACGCCGAGCTCCGGCCACCAGCCGTGATCGAACTGCTGGTACATGCCCGGCCGCTCCTCGATGCGGCAATGGCCCGCGCTCGCGAACGAGGTCAGCGACAGCTGGCCCTCGCCTTCGAGCAGGTGGCGGTCCGGAAACAGCGCGGCGAGCCGCGCACCGAGCGCGAAGCCCGGCGACGCGTGCTGCAGCGCCTCGTGAAACAGCTGTCCGACGCCCTCGGCCGACATGGGTCGCACGATCTAGCACGAGCGCCTCGCGCGGCAAGTCACGCCTGCGGCCGGCCGCAAGTTCGCCCGCTGCTCGACGCGCCCGGCAGCGGCCGCGCGGCCGGTGACTTGCGGCATACTGCGCCGCCATGGCGCTCGCGCCGCTCCTGTACTGCGCCCCCGTGCTCGCGCTCGCGCTGGCGTGCGAGACCTACGTGACGCGCGGCTCGCGCCGGGCGCTGGCCTCGGGGCTGGGTTGCCTCGCGCTCGATCTGATCGTCGCCGGCTGGGGCCTCGCGCTGTTCGTCGCGGTGCTGGGCGCGCTCCACGATCGCGTCGCGCTCGTGCGCCCGAGCGGGTGGGCCAAGTGGCCGATCGCGATCGTCCTGCACGATCTGGCGTACTACGCGTTCCATCGCGCGTCGCACCGCGTGACCGCGCTGTGGGCCGCGCACGTGGTGCACCACCAGAGCGAGCGCTACGACTTCACGGTGTCGCTGCGCCAGGGGGCGGTCGCCACCTGGATCTCGTACGCGTTCTATCTGCCGCTCGCACTCGCGGTCGACGCGCCGACGTTCGTCGTCGTGCACGCGCTGTATCAGGTCTATCAGTTCTTCGTGCACACGCGCGCGGTGCGCTCGCTCGGCCCGCTCGAGTGGCTGCTCGCGACCCCGCGCCATCACCGCGTCCATCACAGCTCCGAGCGCGCGCATCGCGATCGCAACTACGGCGGCTTCTTCATCGTGTTCGATCGCGTGCTCGGCACGTTCGTGCGCGAGGATCGCGAACCGAGCTACGGCGTGCCCGGCGGGTTCTCGATCGCGAGCCCGCTCGCCGCGGCGTCGTACATGTACCTGCGCCTGGTCGCCGCGAGCCGCGGCCTGAGCTGGCGCGAGCGCCGCGCGCTGTGGCTCGGCCCGCCCGAGCGCACCGCCGCGCGCGTGTCGTCGGCAGGGCATCCGCGCCGCGTGATCGAGAGCGCCGCGCTCGGCCGCACCTGGCTGCCGCTCGCGCTCGGGCTCGCGGGTGCATGCGCCACCGCGCTCGGCTGGGCGCCGCTCGGCCTCGCGCTCGCGACCGGCGTCGCCAGCGCGGCGCTGGTCGAGTGGGCGATCGCGCCGCTCGACGGTCACCGCGGGCGATGACGCCGTTCGGCCACGATCCATGCCGCGACCGCCACCGCGATCCACGCGAGCGCGGCGACCGCGAGCACGCACGCCGCCGGCCAGCGCGTCGCGGTGATCGTCACGACCAGCGCGAAGCACGCGAGCGCCAGCGTCGCGAGCCGGCCGCCGCGCGCGTCCTCGACCGCGCACGCGCGGCCGTCGTGCTGCTTCACCAGGGTCAGGCTCGCCGGCATGATCGCGGGAAACGCGAGCAGCAGCCCGCCGCCGGCGGTCCAGCGCGTGCCGACCAGCCACGCCGCCACGGCGATCGCGCCACCGAACGCGAAGCGCAGCGCGTACTCCCACGGCCGCACGTTCGCGAGCCGGCGCAGCTCGAGGCGCGGCCACGCCGTCATCGCGCTCCTGCGATGACCCACCACGACGCGCCGGCGACCGCGAGCCACACCAGCCACGACGCGCTGGCCGCGAGCCAGACCGGCACGCCGTGACGGCGCCCCAGCGTGATGCAGCAGCACGCGTACGCGAACATGGCGAGCGTCGCGACCAGCATCCAGCGCGCTGCGCTGGCCACCGCGCTCGCACCCTGTGACGCGAACGCGAGCGCGAGCGTCGCGATCGCGACCGAGGGCGCGGCGCCGAACAGCCCGCTGAACGATTTTGGCGCGAACGCCTCGCCGATCGCGGCGAACGCCGAGACCGCGGCTCCGCCGATCAGGAATCGGAGCACGATGTCGCCGAGCACATCATGCAAACTTGCAACCATCGCGCCAGCGTCGCCTCGGCCCGGACCGCGATGCTCGTCGCGATCCTCGACCACGCCGGAGATTTTCCCGCGCCGCCGGAGAAAACGACGGGGTCGCGCGCGGCGCGCGCACGGCGTCCGCGCGGTCATGCGCGGTACGAGCTGCAGGCCCCGTACGTGACGGTCAAGCCGTAGCACTCGACGTGCCATCGACTCGACCACGCTGCATTCGCGAGTTGCGTCGGCGCCGTGGAATTTCTCCGCGTCCTGGTGGGAAATTTTCCCGCGGCGTCGCGCTTGCTTTGACGTCAAACGAATCACACCATGAGCGTCGTCCGTCGAGGAGGCTCGCGTGAAGCGATTCATGGTTCCGAAGGTCGCGCTGTCCTTGCTCGTGCCGCTCGCGATCTCGCTGGCTGGAGCGCGCGATGCTGGAGCGCAGGTCGGCGTCAGCGTCGAGGTCACTCCGCCCGAGGCGGACGTCGTCGTGGCGCCACCCGCCGCGTACATCGCGACGACCGAGCCCGAGTACTTCGAAGGTCGGCCG